>DASUVU010000064.1:0-5647 GCA_036378815.1 Agromyces sp.
ACCCCAGCGAACCCGCGGAACCACCACGAGCCCAGTACGCGTCACGCAGCGGACCACTCACCAGGAACGTCCCGGCCGCCGACGAGTACACCGACCCGCCCGCGAACATCTGACCGAACCCGCCACCGTTCTCGGGAATCCCGATCGTGTCCGACAGCGGCCACCCGGCTGCGCCGTTCGGCCCGTCGACCGTGCCGTACCACGCCGCGATCGGGCCGGTGAGGACGAACGTTCCCGGCGGACCGGCGACGATCCGCCCGCCCTGGAACTGCTGGACGAACCCGGGGGCGACGACCGTGCGATCCGCGATCGGCCAGCCGAGCGCGCTCTCCGGTCCGGCGAGGGCCCAGTACCGCTGGCGGATCGCGCCCTCGACGGCGAAGACGCCGTTCGCGGACCGGTAGATCGACCCGGTCTCGAACACCTGGCCCTCGCCCTGCTGCGCCGCTGCGATCGCCAGTGGATTCGTCATCGGCCACCCGAGCCGACCGGCTGCGCCAGCCAGCGCCCAATAGTGCTCGCGGATGTCCTTCCACACGTACCAGGCGCCCGTGCGGGCCGTCCAGTAGATCGAGGCGTTCTCGTAGACCTGGGCCGATCCGCCGCCGTTCTCGGGAATCCAGATGAGTCCGCCGACGGGACGCCCGAGCGGGCCGGTCGCCCCTCCCTGCGACTGGTACATGGCGTCGATCGGCGAGACACCCGGCGAGGTCGGGGATCCGAACCAGTTGTAGAACGTGTACCAGAAGTTGCGATTGCCGTACGCGGAGCAGGAGTCCCCCGATCCGCCGAGATTCGCGAGCGCCGCCGCGTTGGGTTGGTAGGGCGTGTAGTTGTAGAGGTTCGCCGTGGCCTGGTTCTGGATGTCGACGGTCGACGCCCCGCACGAGGCGTTCGGATGGTACTGGATCGAGACCGGACCGATCCGGTACCGACGGTCGGGGAAGTTCGTGTACTGCCGGAACTGCCACGCCGCCGAATAGACCTGGTTGAAGAAGCCGTAGTACTGCGTATCGCACGACCCCGTGTCCGGACACGCGTACCCCATGGCGACCCGATACTGGCGTTCCGTCGGCGCGGTCGACGTGACGAGCGTCTGCTCCTTCTGCAGGGTCACCAGCAGGACCTGCGGGCTGATGCCGCAGGCCTGGCCGACCCGCCAGATGATCCGAGCGGCGGACTCCCAGCCCTCGGAGTTGTACCCGGTGCAGTGTCGCGCGCCCGACGACGCCTTCGTGTTCGTCATGCCGACGAAGTTCCGCAGGCACGGGACGTTCGGATCCGTCGCGCGGCAGTTCGGAACCGCCTGCTCGAGGAACGCCTGGACCTGCGCCTCCGACATGGCGTTCGCGTCGAAGAACCGCTCATCGGAGATGATGTTCCCAGCAGAGAACTCACTGGCCGAGGGGGCCGCCGTCACCGCGGTCGCGGCCTGTGCCGAGACTGCGGATGCGGGCGACTGCATCGCCACCGGTACGGAGGCGAGGAGCGCCGCCACGGCGAGCACGCTGGCCGTTCCGAGCCGTCTCCGACGTGTCCTCATGGTGCCACTCCCCCCGATGCGAGGCCATGAAGCACGCCTCATGTCCGCTCGACGGCGAACAGGGTCATGGTAACGGCGCGCCCACGGGGAGCCGGGATTGGCGCGGTCGTGTCGCGATCAGGCCTCGGAGCGCTCCGCTGCCGTCTTCCTGCGGCGCAGCACCGCCAGGACCGCCGTCAGGGCGACGCCGATGGCCGCTGCGGCCAAGCCGATCCAGAGGCCCGGCGGGGTGAAGGCGATCCGGAGCTCACCGCTCGCGCCGGCAGGCACCTCGATCTCGAGGAGGCCGACGCTGTTCGTGGTGACCGGCACGCTCGACCCGTCGACGGAGGCCGAGTAGCCGGGCCAGGCGAGCCGTGCGAACGTGATCGTGCGGTCTGCTCCGTCGCCGGCTGTCAGTTCGACGGTCTCGCCGACCCCGTCCAGCCGATCGGACTCGATGGTGACGTCGTCGCCGACGGCGCTGATGCGACCCTCGGGGAACTCGAGCGGCTCATCGCGAGAGTAGATGGTCGCGACGTCCGTGCGCTCGACGCGCGTCCAGCCGTCGGGTGTCGACGCACCACGCGCGAAGTCGTTCTCGACGACCACCGTCTGTGCGTTCAACAGGTCGGCCAGTCGTTCGTCCTCGCCCTCGGGCGTCTCCCACAGCGCATCCCACGCCTCGCCGCACGTGCTGCCGTTGTAGTGGATGCAGAGCGCGTTGTCGAGCTTCGAGAACCCGACGCCGCTGTACGCGGTCGTCGACTCGACCCCGGCGACGGAGTACATGTTTCCGGCCAGGAGGTCCTGCCAGGCGTCGTCGGGGTGCAGCCGGTCGGGCATGGCCATGAAGTCGGCGACCTGCACGGTGAGGCCGGTGTACCGTTCACCGAAGTCCTCGACGAGCGCGGATCGCGACCTCGGCAGGTCGTAGACGGCGACGTTGTCGTTCTGCGGCGCCACCGCGAGCTGGGGGATGAGGAACACGATCATGCCTCCGGCGAGGATCGCGAACCCGCGTGCACCGACGTCGCCGAGCCAGAGGAACAGGCCTCCGAGCACCACGATGATCGCGATGGTCAGCAGGTGCCAGCGGAAGATGCTCGGGACGTCGGCGTACGCCATCCATCCGCCGATCGCCACCGCCACCGCGCTCAGCGCGATACGGAGCTTGCGGTGGTCGCGTGCCAGCCCCCGGGTGAGGACCACCGCCAGCACGACGAGGATCGCGAGGTAGAGGAACGGGACCAGCCGGGCGGGCCAGCGGAACATGCCGAGCTGCGTCGGACCCAGCACGAAGACGAGGAACACGGCCCCGAAGACGAGCGGGCTCGACAGCCGGCGCCATCCGGTGCTGTCGATCGTCTTCCAGCGCAGCCAGGGCAGCACGGGCAGCACGAACCACGCGAGGTACATGCCAGGGAACGTCATGAACGGAAGTCCGAACGCCTTGATGAAGGGCTTGAACGTGGGCATGCTGAGGCCGATGAGGTCGCTCAGCCCCGGCGAGAGCATCTCGTCGTTGTACGTGGTGGAGTCGGCACGGAACCCGACGGACGACGTCATCAGGAACGGGAGGTAGATGACGATGCTCAGCAGCAGCACGGAGAAGCCGATGCCGACGAGCCACCAGATGTCCCTGCCTCGCCGGTTGAGGAACGCCTCGACGGCGAGCGCCAGGAAGACCACCGCGAGGGTCAGCATCCCGTAGGGGTTCCCGACCGAGACGAGGAGATAGCTGAAGACGACGGCCACCACGATGGACCAGGGCGTGAATCGCTTCAGGTACGAGCGCCGGATGGCCCACCACGCCAACGGCGTGAACGCCGTGATCGCCGTGCCGTTGATCCAGGACGTGCCGTCCATGAAGAGGGCCCAGCCGCTGAGCGGGAGCACGGCGCCGACGAGTGCCGACATCCAGGGCGACGCGCCGTATCCTCGGGCCAGGAGGTAGACGCCGATCGCGGCGATGACGAAGAGCACGATCTTCGAGATGGTGATCGCCACGGCGATGTCGTCGAGCGGGTGGGTGCCCACCATGAGCGCCAGCATCACGGGGTTCCACATGCCCGTCGCGGCCTCGGCGATGAAGTTGCCGCCGCGCCACATGTCGAGCTGCAGGAACGGCAGCGAGCCCTGCAGCACCTGTTCGCCGATTCGCTGCCAGACTCCGACCGCGACGCCGGCGGTGTCGTCCCAGAAGTAGAAGTTCGGGGTGCGGATCAGCGGGATGATCGACCCGACCACCACGACGAGGACCATCGAGACGACGGGAATGAGGCCACGACGGTTCGGCGCGGGTTCGATCGGTTCCACGTCCACGGTCGCCTCGGGGGCTGCGGTCGTCGTGGTCATGCGGGGCTCGCCTCCGTCTGCGCGACGATGTGCGTCGCGATCTCGAGCGCGCACGTCGCTGCAGGCGACGGCGCGTTCAGTACGTGGATCTGGCGCGGTCCGCGCTGGATCGAGAAGTCATCGACGAGGCTTCCGTCGCGATTCATCGCCTGGGCACGCACGCCCGCCTTCGCGGGAACGAGGTCCTTCGCCTCGATGCCCGGAACGAGCTCGGAGAGACTCCGCGCGAACAGCGACTTCGATGCGGATCGCAGCATCTCCTTCGCACCCGGCACGACGTTGCGGGCTCCCAGGCGCCACAGACCCGGCCATGCGAGCGATCCGGCCAACTCGCCCACCCGGATGTCCCGCCAGCGATACCCCTCGCGCGCGAGGGCGAGCACCGCGTTCGGGCCGGCGTGCACGGACCCGTCGATCATCTTCGTGAGGTGCACCCCGAGGAACGGGAAGCGCGGGTCGGGCACGGGGTAGATGAGCCCGTTCACGAGCGATTGGCGCTCCTCGGTCAGCTCGAAGTACTCGCCACGGAACGGGACGATGCGCACCGACGGCTCGATTCCGGATGCCGCGGCCACGCGGTCGCTGTAGAGCCCCGCGCAGTTGACGAGCAGATCGGCGCGAAGCTCATCCTTCGCGGTCGTGACGACGATGCCGTCGGCCGTCTCCTTCGCGGAGACGAACGCCTCGTCGAAGCGCAGGATGCCGCCCGCCTCGCGGATCTGGTCGGCGAGCACCCGGCACACGCCGACGTAGTCGATGATGCCCGTGGTCTCGACCCGGAGGGCGCGCACGCATCGGACGTTCGGTTCGAACTCGCGCGCCTCGTCGATGCTCACCACGCGGGCGGGCACGCCGTTCGCCCGCGCCCGCTCCTCGAGCACCGACAGCTGACCGAGCTGGCTCTCGTCGGTGGCGACCACGAGCTTCCCGGTGATCCGATGCGCCACCCCGTTCGCCTCGGCGAACTCCTTCATGGAACGGGCGCCCGCCTCGCACATCTTCGCCTTGTAGCTTCCCGGCTTGTAGTACAGGCCCGAGTGGATGACGCCCGAGTTGCGACCCGTCTGGTGGAGCGCGATGTCGCTCTCCTTCTCGAGCACGATCACCTCGTCGCCGCGCTCGGTCAGCTTCCGGGCCACCGCGAGGCCGACGATGCCGGAACCCACCACGATCACTCGAGACACGTTTCCACTCCTTCTTGCTGCTTGCTGCGGTACCGCGCCAGCGGTTCCACGATCGATGGCGGCCCGGTCCGGTCGTCGGTCGTCATGCGAGGCACCGATTCAGTCGATGCCGGGATCACCGTGGTACGGGCCCTGTCGCCGCCGGGCGATCACGGCGAGACCTGCCGCGGCTCCGGCCGTGAGCAGGTCGGCGATGATGAACATGAGGCGCGAGACGGCGGCGTACGCCGTGGCCGGCCCGATGCCGACGAGCGGAGTGAGTGCCGCGATGATCACGAACTCGCGGGCGCCGACTCCCGAGGGGAGGAGGAACACGACGAGGCCGGTGATCATGGCGATGCCCATGGTCCCGATGCAGAGCAGGAGTGGGCCGAGCGTGAGTCCCTCCCAGGTGTCGGCCAGCAGCCACAGGTGCACGCCGTACGCGACATAGGAGAGGATTGCGAGCCCGAGTGACTTGGCGACGACGCCGAGCGTGATCGGGTGGTCGGGACGGGGTCGGCGCAGGATCTTGAACCCGAACCGCACCATGGCCGTGAGGATCTTCGGATGCAGCATCACGAGCGCGAACGGCAGGATCAGG
>DASUVU010000065.1:0-2155 GCA_036378815.1 Agromyces sp.
CAGCACCTGGCGGGGAGTGACCGGCGCGGTGAGTGTCACGTCGGCGAGTCGGTGCCACGCGGCATCCGCCTGCTCGGCGACGCGACGAAGCCGCTCCCACGACGCGGGCGCCTCCGAGAGGAAGGTGTTCAGGTCGGGCGCCCCGAGCTCATCGGGCCCGATCCCCCGAACCCGGTCGCCGGCGACGAGGCCCAGACGCGCTTCCGACCCCTCGCCGGTGGCGAAGCGAACGACGGCGAAGGGGGCAGCCAGGCCGGACGACGACGATGTCACTGAATTCTCCTGTTTCGGGAGCGCGTCGTGGGATGCGCACGACCAGTCAACCGAGCCGGGCGGTATCAGTGAAGATCAGATCGATGATGGGCGACATCACTCCCATGGATGCGCCGCCCGTGCCGATTCCGGCCGCGCCTGCATCAGCACCATCGATCCGCGGCATCATCACTCTCAGCTTCCCTGATGCCACTCGCGCGCCCAGAGTGGATGCAGTGCCGCATCGGCACGCTCCAATTCCGCGGCCCGAGGCCGCCCACGTCACGAAGGATCGACGATGATCACCCTCCTCTCACATCTGTCCCACGTGGAGATCGCGGCGCCCGACGTCGAGGCCTCACTCGCGTTCTATGAGGAACGACTCGGCCTCCGCGTGGTCGGCCGCGAAGACGGCAAGGCCTACCTCCGTTCGTGGGGTGACTACACCCACCACAGCGTCGTGATCTCCGAGGGCCCCGAGCCGGCCCTCGTCGAGATCGGCTGGCGCACGACGAGCCCCGAGGCCCTCGACGAGGCGGCCCGCCGCGTCGAGGACGCCGGGGTCACCGGCGAGTGGTCGGACTCGGGTCCGGGTCGCGGCCGTTCGTACGTGTTCACCGGCCCGTGGGGGCACACCATCCGCCTCGCGTGGGACATCGATCAGTACGAGGCCGACGAGGCGCACAGGTCGATCTTCCCCGACCGCCCCGAGAAGCGGTCGGGCATCGCAGGTGCACCGCGATTCCTCGACCACGTGACGATCGCGGCCTCCGACGTGCGCGCCTTCACGCAGTGGCACCGCGACGTGCTCGGCTTCCGCATCATGGCGTACACCGACCTCGACGAGGCGCCGATCACGGTGTTCGCCGTCATCACGACGAACGAGAAGTCGCACGACCTCGGCGTGGTGCTCGACAGCTCATCGCGCCCCGGGCGCATCAACCACTACGCCTTCTGGGTCGACACCCGTGAAGAACTCCTGGTCGCCGCCGACGTGCTCATGGAGAACGGCGTGCACATCGAGTACGGCCCGTCGATCCACGGCATCGGCGAGCAGAGCTTCCTCTACTTCCGCGACCCGAGCGGCCTGCGCATCGAGGTCAACACCGGCGGCTACCGCAACTACGTGCCCGATTGGCAGGCCAACGTCTGGAAGCCCTCGAACGGGTCGAACAACCTGTACCGAAACGGCGCGATGCCGATGTCGATGACCGAGTCGTTCCCGCCCGACGAGGGTCGCCCGACCGCGACGGAGGAGGGCATCGTGCCCGGCACGGAAGAGGCGCTGGTGAACCCCTACGCCAAGCACGGCCAAGGCTGAGCAACCGGGCCTGCCCGATGCGGGGCGCTTCGACGGAGATCGTCGGGCGCCCCGTTCGTGTCGCGTCGGCTCACCCGTCGAGCTCGCGCAGCTCCGCCGTCCTCTCGCTGGGCGTATCGCCGGTGTTGACCGTGCCCCGCGGCTCGATGAGCATCGCCGAGACCTCACCGTCGGCGCGCGGACAGTGCTCGACGCCGCGCGGCACCACGTACACGTCGCCCGGTCCGAGCTCGACGTCGCCGCCGTCGTCCTCGCGAAACTGGATCACGAGCCGGCCCGAGACCACGAGGAACAGCTCGTCGGTGTCGGCATGCGTGTGCCAGGTGAACTCGCCCTGCGCCTTGAACACCTTCACGTCGTAGTCGTTGACGCTCGCGAGCCTGTGCGGCGACCAGGGCTCCGAGAACGAGTCGAGGGCGGCCTGGATGTTCCGAACGCGGTCTGCCATGTTCCGATCATTCCGGATGCCGCGGCCGGCGGCATCCGTCGACCACGGGTTGACGCCTCGATGTCGCCGTCGTATGGTAAGTAGATCATTAATTAAGGGGTTGCTTACGTGAAGCAGCAGGACGACGAGCTCAG
>DASUVU010000066.1:0-7362 GCA_036378815.1 Agromyces sp.
CGTCGGTGCCGAGCAGGATTCCCGACAGGAAGAGGAGCACCGGTCCGATGAGCACGACCGCCGATCGCAGTGGCGACCGCTTCACGCTGAGCCACCGCAGCACCAGCATCGCGCCGACCAGCGAGACGAGCCATGCTGCGAAGTAGGGAACCGCGGCAACGTAGTAGGGCGCCTCGACCGGCGTCCCGATCGTGAGGATGTCGGCCCACCCGAAGACCGCACCGACGGCGAGCCCCGCGAGCGATTCGAGGCTCGGCAGCACACCGAAGAGTGCGGCATCCGACATCGTGAACGGCGTGCCGAGCAGGAAGTAGGCCGCGAGGCCGAGGACCACCGTGGTGAGCACCCCGAGCCGCCATGCGGTGCCCGCGACCGCCGCGAGCGTACCGACGACGATGCCGGCGAACGCGGCGAGCATGAAGTTCAGGTCGCCGAAGCTCGTCTCGTAGCCGGCGATGCCGAGCAGCGCGAGCACCGACAGCACGGCGAGGTCGCTCCACGCCGAACGTGGGATCCGGGTCACGGGCGCACCCTCCGCACGAGCCGGGGCAGCTCGTCGAGCGATCCCACCGTCACCATGGTGGAGTCGCCGACGCGCGTGATCCGGGATGCGGCACCCGCTTCGGCACGGAACGCGATGACCTGCGTGTCGGATCCGAACACGGTCTCGACGGCGCGGAACTCCGCCGGCGGTGCGAGCGAGCCGCCCACGACGATGACGACGCTCGGGGTCGGAACGCGCTTCGAGGCCGCCCGCACGAGGTCGCGGATGGAGGGCGCTCCCGACTCGAGCGGCTCGATGCGGCTCGTGTCGTCGAGCAGCGCCGTGGGCGTGGCGGTACGCAGGCTGACGCCGTCGGTGACGGCCGCGAGACGGGTCGTGTCGCGGATGACCTGTCCGCCGATCGACGCGAGCACCGACACGGCGAGTTCGAACTCGTCGTCGGAGGCGTAGTGGGCGCTCGTCGTCGCCTGCACGAGCAGCAGCTGCGAGCGCCGGGTCTCCTCGTACTGCCGGACCATGAGCTGGCCGGTGCGGGCGGACGTGCGCCAGTGCACGTTTCGCAGCGCGTCCCCGGGCTCGTAGGCGCGCAGGGCGTGGAACGAGATGTCGTTGTTCGTGATCGTCCTCGTGACCTCGCCCTCGAGGTCGCGCACGAGTCCGGCGGCCGATGGGCGTAGACGCGCGGTGACCGGGTGCACGAAGAGCTCGACCGGCTGGGTCCACCGCACCTCGCGCCGAAGCAGCCCGAGCTGGTCGCCGCGCACCGAGACGGCGGGGCCGGCCACGATGACGGCGCGCCGGTTCGTGGGAACGGCGAACAGCTCCTCGTGCTCCGCACCCGCCTCCAGGGCGGGGATCACGAACTCCGCGACGCCGGCGCCCACCGGGAGCTCGAGGTGCGACGGGACCGACGGTGCGTCACCGGCGTTCTCCACGACGAGCCGGCCGAACGCGCGCTCGCCCGCGACGACCCGCGACGGCTGCAGCTCGATGCCCACCCGGTACTGCATGCGCCCGACGATGAACGGGATCGAAACGAGCATCGCGCCGACGAACGTCGCCCCGAGGAAGGCGAACTCGATCCACCCGAACGCCCATCCGAGCCCGAGCGACACGCCCGCGGCCATCAGCACGAGCCACCCGACGCGGGACACGACGCCGGTCACGGGGGCGCTGACCGTCGCGAGGCGGGCGACGCCGTCTCGGACCCGGCGCCCGGTGGAGCGAGCGGATGCCGCGAGCGAACGCGCGACGGAACGCACCGCGATGCGCGTCTGCGAGGGGCTGCGGGCAGGTGTCGTCGCAGGCGCGTCGGTCCTGGCGGTCATGCCGCCCGGTACGCGGGCGGTGCCACGTCGATGAGGGCGCGCGAGACGATGTCCTCAGCCGTGACGCCCGCGAACTCGGATTCGGGATCGACGATGATGCGGTGGGCGAGCACGGCCACGGCCAGGTCGCGCACGTCGTCGGGCGTGACGTACGAGCGACCGTGGGCGATCGCCCACGTCTTCACGGTGCGTGCCAGCGCGAGCGCACCGCGCATGCTGACGCCGAGCGCCGAGTCGCTGTGCTCTCGCGTGGCGGAGACGATCTGGTTGAGGTACGACAGCACCGAGGCATCCACGTGCACGTCGGACGCCAGCTGCGCCATCTGGGTGACCGAACTCGAGGCGATGATCGGTGCGACCTTCGAGGCGCGGGCGCGGTTCGCCGAATCGAGGAGCAGCGTCACCGCCGTGTCATGGTCGGGGTAGCCGAGGGACGTCTTGATGAGGAATCGGTCGAGCTGCGCCTCGGGAAGCGAGTAGGTGCCCGCCTGCTCGACGGGGTTCTGGGTCGCGATGACCATGAACGGCGAGCCGACCTCGTAGCTCTGGCCGTCGACCGTGACCCGGCCCTCCTCCATGACCTCGAGGAGCGCCGACTGCGTCTTGGGGCTGGCCCGGTTGATCTCGTCGGCGAGCACGATCGAGGCGAAGATCGGCCCGCGGTGGAACTCGAAGCGTCCCTTGCCCTGGTCGTAGATGGTGACGCCCGTGACGTCCGACGGCAGCAGGTCGGGCGTGAACTGGATGCGCGAGTTGGTGCCGTCGAGCGTGTTGGCGAGGGCCTTCGCCAGCACGGTCTTGCCCGTGCCGGGGAAGTCCTCCAGCAGCACGTGGCCGTCGGAGAGCAGCGCCGTGAGCACGAGCTCGATGACCTCGCGCTTGCCGAGGATCGCGCGGTCGATGTTGTCGACGAGCTTCGAGAAGGCGTCCTGGAACCAGAGTGCCTGTTCCTGTGTCACTGCCATGGTCTGTTTCCTCACTTCGCTCGGTCGGATGCCCCGACCGGATGTCTCACCAGGTGTTGTAGCCGAGGTTGTTCCACTGCGTTCCGCTGATCGCGCCCAGCGTTCGCGAGGTGCCTCCGCTGACGTTCTCGAATCGCACTGCGATCGTCTCGCCCGCCGAGCGCACGCCCAGGTGGTTCATGAGCTGGAGCTGCCCGTTGGCGCCGACGTCGACGGTCTGCTGGTAGCCGCAGCAGGCGCCGCCGTTGATCGTGGCGAACACGCGATACGTGCCCGGGTCCATGTTGCTCCAGGTGATGCGCACCTCCGCGCATCCGCCGCCGCCGCTGTCGCACGCCCGGCTCGGGCCCTTGCCGAGGGAGCCCGACGGCTGCGGGTTCGCCACGTTGAAGTTGGCCGTGTCGGCGGGGCCGGCTCGCTGGCTGCCCACGTTGAACGCGCGCACCTGCACGCTGTGCCCGCCCGCGCCGACGCCCGTGAAGCGGTGCGAGCGGTCGGTGCCCGAATCGACCCAGCCGCCGGAGTCGAGCTTGACCTCGTAGCGGATGGTTCCACCGCCGGTGTCAGAGGGCGCGGCCCAACTCACGTCGACGCTCGCTGGGGCGGTGCCGTTCACCTGGGCACTGACGCTGCGCGGCGCCGTGGGCATGCCGTACGGAGTGACGGATGCGGACGGTGCCGACCAGGCGCCCCACCCGATGCCGTTGTGCGCGCGCACCATGAAGCGGTAGGCGGTGCCGTTGCTCAGGCCGCCGACGCCGTAGTTCGTGCCGCCCGCCGACGCGGGCACGTCGCGAATCGAGCCGTTCACGTCGAGTTGGTAGCCGTCGATCGGGGAGTTGTTGTTCGCCGGGATGTTCCAGCGGACCGTGGCGGCGCCGTCGCCCGCGGACGCCGTGGGCGTGTTGGGTGCGTCGGGTTCGTCGCGCACCGTGACGAGGACACGGCCCTGCACCTCGCGGGCGGGGTCGCGCGTTCCATCCTGGACGCGGTAGATCACGCTGAGTGTCCCGGTGAAGCCGGCCCCGGTGCGCACCGTCACGTCGGACGCGGTGAAGCTCGCGGATGCCGCGGTCCCGACATCGGCCTGATCGATCCTGGCGTCGACGACGCGGAGCGGAGTGTCGGGCGCGAACGGGTTGAAGTCGTTGGCGAGCACGGCGACCGTTCGCGAGTCGCTGCGCTGCATGTCGACGGAGTCGTCGTTCGCCCTCGGGAGCGCACGGGTCGACGACACCACGCCGATGTCGACGTACCCGGGCACCGTGAACTCGTTGAACTTCACGTCGAACGTGATCCTCGCGCTGGTTCCCGGCTGCACGCCGAGCGGTGAGGAGATGCGCAGGATCGACCCCTCGACGATCTGGGCCTGGATGTCGGCCGACGTGCCGCCGAGGTTCGAGTACGTGATCCGCTCGATGTTGTCGCGATTCGGGTGGTCGCTCGACGCGCGCAGGTCGATGTCGAGCGGCGCCTCGCCGGCCTCGATCGTCTCGCTACGCGGCGTGAACGTCGGAGGCGTGTCGTTGAAGTTCGGGTCGCCGACCGTGATGGGGATGGTGAGGATGGCGGTACGGCCGATCGGGTCGTCGGCACTCGTGCCGTCGGTCACCTCGAAGGTGAGGGATGCCGCGCCCCGGTAGTCCTGCGCGGGCACGAACTGCAGTGCGGTACCGCTCACCATCGCCGCCTCGCGGACGTTCGTCGCCGTGGCGGAGAGGACCAGCGCCGGATTGCCCGACGGCACGACGACGAGGTCGTCGACGTTCCAGCTGATCCGCCCGTTCATGGGCACGATGACCTCGCCGATGTCGGCGAGGTACGGGGCGGGGAACTTCGCCTTCTCCTCGGCCGCCAGTTCCTCGGGCGTCTTCGGTCGCTGGGTCTCCTCGACCGTGTCGTCGCCCGATGGCACGGCGGGAACGATCACGAACGCCATCGCCGAGAGGTCGTCGATGTCGTTGGTCAGGCGGTAGGCGACCGCGAAGCGCTCCCGCCCGGGCGTGACCTCGATGCTGCCGTCGGATGCCACCTCGGCACGCCCGGCGTTGGGGCCATCGACGCTGACCACCAGGTCTTCGACGAGTCCGCCCGGATTCGTGGCGTCGGCGAGCGGCGTCACCGTCACCGGGTCGCCGTCGACCACCTGCTCGGGCTCGATGACCTGGTCCTCGGCGGTGGGCGGCTCGATGACGGCGCCGTTCGTGACGGCGACCTGGAGGAACGCGGTGTCGGCGCCGCCGTGGCCGTTCGAGATCTCGTAGCGGATCGTGTACGCCGCCTCCTGCTCGGGTGCGGTGACGACGATCCGCCGGCGATCGCGGATCTCGGCCTCGATTCCGTCGTCGACCTCGGGGAGGTCGACGACGCTGAGGCTGAACCCGCTGGGGTCGGAGTCGTTCAGCAGCACCTCGACCGATGCGGTTCGGCCCGGCTTCATCTCGATCGTGTCGTCGACCGCGGTCGGCGGAAGCTGCACGACGGGCCGTGGGATCACGCCGATGCGGATCGTGCCCTCGGCCGTGGCCCCGAGCGCGTCGCGCAGCTCGTAGGTGAACGCGTCGGTGCCCGCCGAGCCGGAGAAGGCCTCGTACGTCAGGGACGTGCTCGTGCGTTCGATCACACGTCCGAGGTTCGGCGCCGCGGAGATGCCGGTCAGGGTCACGGAGTCGCCGTCGGGGTCGAGCTGGTCGAGCGGGATGTCGATCTTCACGGCGGAGCCCGCGAAGGTGCGCGACGTGAGCGGGGTGGGCAGCGGTGCGCGGTTCGTGCCCGCATCCTTCGCGACCACCGTGAAGCTCACCGTGGCGCGCGCCGTCTGCTCGTAGTCGTCGCCCACCGTGTAGACGACCGAATGCACGCCGGGGGTCTCGGGCGCCTGGAACCGAACGGCGTCGTCGTCGACGAAGGCGAGGCCCTCGGGCGTATTGACGTCGGCGAGCTCGGGCAGCACGTGGATCTGCGCGGCGTCGGGATGGTAGTCGTTCTCGAGCACGGGAACGGTGACGATGTCGCCGGCCCGCACGATCGCGCCGTCGTCGACGGCGACGGGCGGCTGGTGCTTGACGAGCGGCGGAACGGGGACGACGGTCACCGTCGCCGTCGACACGTTCACGCCGTCGGACACCGTGTAGCCGAACTGCAGCTGCCGGTCGAGCGCCTGCGACGCCGTGACCCGCGTGACGGTGTTCGTGAGGATCTCGACCGAGACGAGGCCCTCGGTGCTCGAGTCGTCGATCGACTGCACCGCGAGCACCCGGCCCGACGGCGACACGTCGTTCGCCAGCACGGGCACCGACAACGGCTCGCCCGGCCTGAGGTAGGCCGTGTCCTTCACCGCGATGGGCGGGGGCGCCTCATCGGGCTGCTCCACGACCTGCACGCGCAGGAGCCCCTTGCTCACCGACGCTCCCGCACCGAGGTTGTACAGGAAGACGTACTCCCCCGCCACGTTGCTCGAGAAGGCGACCGTGCCCCGCTCGACGTTGGGGGTGATCGTGGCGTTCTCGGGGATCTCGTCGACACCGAGAAGCTCCAGGCCGGCGCCCGACGGCGACAGGTCGTTCGCGAGCGGCTCGATGAGCTCGGTCTCGCCGAGGAACACCTGTGCGAAGTCGGGCGTGCCGATCGGGTTCAGCGTGCCGGTCGGCTTCACGTCGACCACGAGCGTGCCCGACGCGGTCGTCTGCCCGTCGGAGACCGTGAACTGCACCTCCTTCTGGCCGAGCTCCGCCGAGCGGTGCTCGAAGGTCACGTACCCGTCGGGACTCGAACGCACGGTGTCGCCGCCGGTCGGCGACGCGTTCACGAGGTAGAGGTCGTCGCCGTCGGGGTCGTTCCAGTCGCCCAGCACGTTGTACGACAGTTGCTGCCCCTGCTCGACGCTGATGGCGCCCGAGCGGATCGACGCCGGGGCGGTGTTCTCGCTCTCGGGCACGATGCGGACATCGACGGATGCCTCGGCGACACCGCCGCGGCCATCGTCGACCGAGTAGCGGAACGAGACCGTGCCGGCGGCGCCGTCGGCGGGCGAGAACTGCAGCGCCCTGCCGCCGTCGATGAGCTCGAGCCGGCCCGCGGCATCCGAGATCTCGGTCGTTCCGGCCACGGTGAGCACGTCGCCGTCGGGGTCGGTGTCGTTCTCCAGCACCTCGAGGATCGTGGTGCGGCCCGGGCGCACGCCGTAGTCGTCGTCGCGCGCCACCGGCGGCCGGTTCACGTCGGTGCGCTCGGCCAAGGTGTCTTCGAAGGTCTGCTGGGCGCTCTTCTCGTCGCCCTCGAGCTCGTCGCTCTCTTCGGGAGGCGTGACCTCCTCCCAGTTGTCGACGAGGCGGAGGTCGGAGTCGACGAGCCAGGAGTTGCCGTTCGTCAGGTTGTTGAGCACGATCACGTCGCGGTTGACGCGGAACTCGAGATGCGAGCCGGCCGTGGGCTGTTCGATCGAGACGGCCCTCGGCTCTTGGCCGTCGCACGCGGCCAGGTAGCTCCCGGTCGGGGCCCAGGCGCCGTGGATGCACTCGCCGAGCCGCACCGGGGCCGCGACCTCGTCGCCCGATGCGGCGGC
>DASUVU010000067.1:0-3178 GCA_036378815.1 Agromyces sp.
GCGTCGGGCACGCAGCGCCCGCAGCCGCGGGGCGACGCCGTCGAGCACGTCGTCGAGTTCGTCTGGCACGCGCACTCCCCTTTGCGGTTTCGGCAAACGCTGTTGCCATCGCGGCAGGCTACTCGCAGAGTGGTGTCATGCACAACACCTCATGGGACGTCATCATCATCGGCGGCGGCAGCGCCGGACTCAGCGCCGCCCTGCAGCTCGGCCGCTCCCGGCGGCGGGTGCTGGTGCTCGACTCGGGCGCACCCCGCAATCGCTTCGCCGCGCACATGCATGGCGTGCTCGGGCGCGACGGATGGTCGCCGCTCGACCTGCTCACCGCCGGACGCGACGAGGTGGCACGGTACGGCGTCGTCGTCGAGTCGGCGGATGTCGCGAGCGCCTCGTTCGGCGCCGACGGATTCGAGGTCGTGGTCGACGACGGCGCACGCCATCTCGCCCGCCGGTTGCTCGTCGCGACCGGAGTCCGCGACGAACTGCCCGACCTTCCGGGACTCACCGAGCAGTGGGGAACCGGCGCCGCCGTCTGCCCCTACTGCGACGGGTGGGAGGTGCGCGACCGGCGCATCGCCGTGCTCGCATCGGGCGAGATGAGCGTGCACCAGGCGCAACTGCTCCGGCAGCTGTCGTCCGAGGTCACGTACTTCGTCGACGGGTCGGACCTGCCCGACGAGGCGCGAGCCGGCCTCGTCGCGCGCGGCATCGCCGTCGAGACTCGGGAGGTGGCGAGCGTGCTCGCCGACGATCGGGGCACGCTCGGCGGCATCCGTCTCGTCGATGGCTCGGAGGTGCCGGTCGAGGCGATCTTCCTGCATCCGCGGCCGGTGCCGAACGACGCCGTGCTCCGCTCGCTCGGGGCGACGACCACCGAGCTCGCGGGCGTCGATTGGGTCGCCGTCGACGCCGAGGGACGAACGAGCGTGCCCGGACTCTGGGCCGCGGGCAACGTCGTGTCGCCACGCACGTCGGTGCCGATCGCGTCGGGCTCGGGCAACGCCGTCGGAGCGATGATCAACGCCGAGCTCGTCGAGGAGGACGTGCGACTCGCGGTCGCGGCATCCGGAGCATCGGTGGCCTGAGTCGGTCCCACCTACTGCTCTAGGCCGATCCGATCGATGGTCTGCTCGATGACCCGTTCGAACGCGCCGGGGTCCACCGCGATCGCGCCCTGATAGGGATGATCCATGTCGGCGGTGACGAACATCACGAGGCCGATGAACAGTGCGAGGAGGCTGGCGATCAGCAGGTGCAGTCGAAGGCTGCTCACGAAGATGAACGAGATCAGTACCGTGTTGATCGCGGCGCCGACCCAGATGACGACCCAGAACAACGGGGGCAACTCGAGGGTGGTCGCGTCGATGCGTTCGCGGCGACTCTCGATGAAGTCGTCGAACGTCGCGAGGAGCTGGATGTACTCGGCCTGCTCCGGCGCCGCCGTCGGCTCGTACTCGTGCAGCATCCGCTCCATGTCGTCGACGAGCACGGCACTCTGGTCGGGGAGGATCCCGCGCTCCTGCGACGGGAAGTCCTGGTCGATGACCGTGTTCAGGTACTCGCGGATCGCGTCGCGGAGGGGCGCACCGACGGGCTCGGGCAATCCGCTGGTTCCGCGGTAGAGCGCCGTCACCTCTGCGGCCTCCTGCTGGGTCGACGCGCGCGTGTCGGCGAAGTTCTCGTAGACGGAAACGGCCACGAGCGCGAGCAGGATGCCGAAGAACACTCCGAACGCGCCGATCACGTGCGCGAGCGCCCGGTCCCACTCCGCGGGATCAGTCACCAGCCGTCGAACGACCGGTCGCAGGGCGTAGACGACCAGGCACGTACCCGCGACGTATCCGCCCACGAGCAGCGGTAGCGTGATCCACACGCTCGTGTCGTAGAACCAGTTCACGTGCCGCCCTCCCCCGGCGCGGCCATGCGACCGGATGCCCGGCCGTGGTTCAGCCTATGGACTCCGCAGGGCTGCCGCATCCGTTTTCGTGCTGATTCCGGCGGCGG
The DNA here is from genome assembly GCA_036378815.1 of Agromyces sp. Lineage (GTDB taxonomy): Bacteria > Actinomycetota > Actinomycetes > Actinomycetales > Microbacteriaceae > Agromyces. Next base: position 2,005 of record DASUVU010000067.1, read on the forward strand.
CACGGCGGCAGCGGCGGCATACCGGCCGACTCGCCTACCGGCCGAGGAGCCGGTTCAACCAGCCGGGCCCCGCCACCGCGACACCGAGCGGAAGTCGCGCACGCAGTCCGCGGTCCGCGGTGACCACGAGTACACGCGCTTCGCCCTCGCCCGGGAGGCCCTCGACGAGGGACACGATGGCGCTGTCGCCGTCCCTCGGCGCTCGGATCACCTCCACTCCCTCGGGTGCCTCGACCTGCTTCGCCGCACCCTCGACCACGGCGACGATCCGCTCGATGCGCACGCTCGCCTCATCGTCGGGGGCTCGCACCGTTCTCGTCACGAGGCCGGGCATCGCAGCCAGCAGCCTGGTCGCCGCCCCCGCACGGTCGCGCCACCACCCGTCGGGGCGCGAACCCATGACGTTGGCCACGTCGACGACCACGATGACTGGGCCGCCCTGACCTGCCGTGCCGGGGTCGGCCGTGTCGTCCATCGGGTCAGCGTACCCACCGACCCATTCGCGCGCACCAATGTCAGCGGGTGCTGAGACACTCTCACTATGGAGGTCATCGAACTGCGGCAGACTCGCCACCTGCAGGTGGGCGACACGCTCGTGAGCGCCTCCGGCCGCGAATACGAGATCACCAAGCTCGCGCGCGTCGGCCGCGGCATCCGCGTGCACTACTTCAACGCCGACCGCGTCGCGGGCCGATTCACCGCCGCGCCCGACGCGGTCAGCCGCGTGCGCGTGCGGCCGACCTCGCAAGCGGCCTGAGCCGCGCACGTCGATGGCATTGCCGTCGGATGCCGCGACCCGCCGCTGAGGCTGTGCACGTCAACCGGATGCGGTCACCCGGCACGGCGGCGTATCGTCGCCAACGGACCCGAGACGCAGCGAGACGGAGGCGACGGACATGGCCGACAACGACGTGGAGACCCGATCGAATCGCGGGCAGTGGGAGAACCGCGTGGAGGGATCACCCGAACTGTCGCAGAGCTACGCCAGCCGCGAGGAGGCGATCGACGCCGGCCGTGAACTCGCCGCGTCGCTCGGCTCGCAACACGTCGTGCGCGACAGTCCGCCGACGGGCGTCATCACCGACGAGGATCCGGCATCGGGTAGCGATCGCTGACGCGCGCGCCGACGCTCAGACTCAGGCTCAGACCGGTTTCACCGGCTGCCGCAGCACCG
>DASUVU010000068.1:0-38456 GCA_036378815.1 Agromyces sp.
AACGGAAGTGGGTGGTGCTGCGGCGGAGCGAGGCCGGCTCGAGCGGGGGCGGGGCCGGCGGGGTCACCCGATCGGCGGCGCCCCCTGCGGCGACGGCAGCTCGACCTCGCTGACCATCTCGCCCGCGACCCGCGAGCGGCGCCGGCCGTAGAGCAGGTAGATCACGACGCCGATCGCGAGCCACACGAGGAACCGCACCCACGTGAGGGTCGTGAGGTTCAGCATGAGCCAGACGCACAGCGCGGCCGAGAGGATCGGCAGCACGGGCGACCACGGCACGCGGAACCCGCGCGGGAGGTCGGGCCGCGTGCGGCGCAGCACGACGATGCCGAGGCTCACGAGCACGAAGGCCGAGAGCGTGCCGATGTTGATCATCTCCTCGAGGAGCCCCACATCGGTGAACGCCGCCACGAGCGCGATCACGGTGCCGCCGATGATCTGGATGCGCGCCGGCGTCTTGGTGTGCTCGGTGGTCTTCGACAGCCAGCGCGGCAGCAGTCCGTCGCGGCTGAGGGCGAACACGATGCGCGAGAGCCCGAGCAGCAGCACCATGATGACGGTCGTGAGGCCGGCGATCGCGCCGAGCGAGATGACCGCCGACGCCCAGTCCTGCCCGACGAGCCGGAAGGCCGTGGCGAGCGACGGCGTCTCCTCCGCGGCGAGCTGCGTGTACGACACCATGCCCGTCATCACGATCGAGACGAGCACGTAGAGGACCGTGACGATCGCGAGCCCGAGGAAGATGCCGCGCGGCAGGCGCTTCTGCGGCTCGCGGACCTCCTCGGCGCTCGTCGCCACGACGTCGAAGCCGATGAAGGCGAAGAACACGAGCGACGCGGCCGACAGCATGCCGAAGATGCCGTACTGCGCGGGAGCGGCGCCGGTCAGCCAGGCGAACAGCGACTGCGTCCAGGCATCCGATGCCCCGCCCTCGGTCGGCACGGCCTCGGGAATGAACGGTGTGAAGTTCGCGGCGTTGATGAAGAAGAAGCCGACGACGATCACGAAGACGACGATCAGGACCTTGATGATCGTGAACACCGCGCCCACGCGCGACGTGAGCTTCGTGCCAGCCACGAGCAGCGCCGTGAACAGCGCGACGATGAGGAAGGCCGGCCAGCTCACCTGCAGGCCGCCGATCTCGATCGTGGCCGGGAACGGGATGCCGAAGGCGAGCAGCGCTTCGCCGAGGTAGACGCCCCAGTACTTCGCGAGCACGGCCGCGCCGGTGAACATCTCGAGGATGAGGTCCCAGCCGATGATCCAGGCGAGCAGCTCGCCCATCGTCGCGTACGTGAACGTGTACGCGCTGCCCGCGACGGGCACCGTCGACGCGAACTCGGCGTAGCACATGATCGCGAGACCGCAGGTGATCCCCGCGAGGATGAACGAGAGGATCACGCTCGGCCCCGCGAAGTTCGCGGCCGCCTGCGCGCCGACGGAGAAGATGCCCGCACCGACGGCGACCGCGATGCCCATGAGGGCGAGGTCCCACGTGCCGAGCGACCGCTTGAGGCTGCGTTCCCGGTCGACGGAGTCCGCCATCGAGGCCTCGACTGACTTGACTCGAAGGTTCACCACTCCCCCTGCCCGCGGCACCGACCCCCGCGGCAGCCGCCGTCCCAGCGTACGCGTTTCGCAGATGTCCGACCATGACGTCGTCTGACGTCATGTTTCGCGCGCGGTCGCGCGCCACGCGGCATCCGTGCAGCATGTGGGCATGCCTCGAGACCACGCCATCCGCCAGATCCGGTTCAACGCGTTCGACATGAACTGCGTCGCCCACCAGTCATCCGGACTGTGGCGCCATCCGCTCGACCAGTCGGACCGGTACACCGACCTCTCGTACTGGACCGAGCTCGCGAAGCTCCTCGAACGCGGCACGTTCGACGGCATCTTCATCGCCGACGTGCTCGGCACCTACGACGTCTACGGAGGCAGCAACGAGGCGGCGATCCGCAACGGCGCCCAGGTGCCGGTGTCCGACCCGCTGCTGCTCGTCTCGGCCATGGCCCTCGTGACCGAGCACCTGGGCTTCGGCATCACCGCCGGCACCGCGTACGAGCACCCGTACCCGTTCGCGCGGCGCATGTCGACGCTCGACCACCTCACCAAGGGCCGCGTGGGCTGGAACGTGGTGACGGGCTACCTTCCGAGCGCGGCGCGCAACATGGGCCACGAGGACCAGCTCGAGCACGACGACCGCTACGACCACGCCGACGAGTACCTCGAGGTCCTGTACAAGCTGTGGGAGGGCTCCTGGGAGGACGATGCGGTGCTGCGCGACCGCGAGACGGGCGTGTTCGCCGATCCGTCGAAGGTGCACGAGATCGGGCACCGGGGAACGCACTTCACGGTCCCCGGCATCCACATCTCCGAGCCGTCACCGCAGCGGTCGCCGGTCATCTACCAGGCGGGCGCGTCGCCTCGGGGCGTCGCGTTCGCGGCCGAGAACGCCGAGGCGATCTTCGTCGCGGCACCCACCAAGGAGGTGCTGCGCTCGACCGTGTCGCGGATCCGGGATGCGCTCGAGGCGGCCGGGCGCGACCGGTACTCGGCCCGCATCTACACCCTCGTGACGATCATCACCGACGAGACGCCCGAGCAGGCTCGGGCGAAGCACGCCGACTTCCTCTCGTATGCCAGCGAGGAGGGTGCGCTCGTCTTCATGAGCGGCTGGATGGGCATCGACCTGTCGAAGTACGACCTCGACGAGCCGGTCGGGAACGTCGAGTCGAACGCGATCCGCTCGGTGATCGCGAACTACGAGGAATCCGCCCGGAACGGCGAGGTCTTCACCGTGCGCGACATCGCCCGCGGCGGCGCGATCGGCGGCCTCGGGCCGACCCTCGTCGGCTCGGCCGTCGAGGTGGCCGACGAGCTGCAGGAGTGGGTCGAGTACACCGACGTCGACGGATTCAACCTCGCCTACGCCATCACGCCCGGCACCTTCGAGGACATCGTGGAGTTCGTCATCCCCGAGCTGCGTCGCCGGGGCGCCTACCCGACCGAGTACGCCGAGGGCACCCTGCGGAACAAGCTGCACGGGCGCGGCGACCGCCTGCCCGAGGAGCACCGCGGCGCGCGCCATCGACTCGCCGGGGTGCGCGAGCGATGACGATGGGTGGCGCCGTCACGGCGTGGGAGACGGCGGACGCGCAGAACTTCGCGTCGCTGTTCCGCGCCCAGCCGGGCGGAGTCGCCGTGATCACCGCCGATGACGGAAGCGGGCCCGTGGCGCTCACGGCGACGAGCGTCTCATCGGTGAGCGTCGCGCCCCCCATGCTCGTGCTGTCGGCCTCGGATCGCTCATCGGCGGCACCCACGATCGTCGCAGCCGAGACGCTCGTCGTGCACTTCATCGACGTCTGCGACCTGGAGCTCGCCAAGCTCGCCGCGACGAGCGGCGCCGACCGCTTCGGCGACCCTCGCCGGTGGTCGAGGCTGCCGACCGGCGAACCGATCTACGACTCCGTCGCCCGAAAGGTGCGAGTCCGCACGATCGAGCGGATCCGCGCCGGGGGTGCGACCGTGCTCATCGCCCGGGCACTCGACGTGCACTCGACGATCGCACCCGACTCGCATCCGCTGGTCTACCACGATCGCGCGTGGCGCGACCTCGGCGACAGCTACGTGATCTGAGCCGGCCCAGCCGAGGGCCGCCTCAATGGACGATGTGCATCGCCCTCGCGGCATCCGTCAGCGAGGCCGTCAGCGACGGGTAGACCGGGAACGCCTCTGCGAACTCGTCGACGGTCATCCGGTGCTCGACGGCCAGCGAGAGCGGGAGCATGAGCTCCGACGCCTTCGGCGCGACGATGACGCCGCCGATGATCGCGCCCGATCCGTTCGACGCGAACAGCTTCACGAAGCCCTCTCGAATGCCCATCATCTTGGCGCGCGGATTCGACGACAGCGGCAGTTCGTAGATCACGCCCGGGACGAGACCCTCCTCGATCTCGCGCTGCGTCCAGCCGACGGTGGCGATCTCGGGCTGCGTGAAGATGTTCGAGCTGATGTTGCGCTCGGTGGGCGGGTCGACGACGTCACCCATGGCGTGGAACACGGCCGTGCGGCCCTGCATGAAGGCGACGGAGGCGAGCGGGATGAACGTGGTGCAGTCGCCGGCGGCGTAGATGTTCGGCATCGAGGTGCGGGCCACGCGATTCACGCGGATGTGGCCGCTCTCGTTGAGCTGCACGCCGGCCTCCTCGAGTCCGAGGTCGGCCGTGTTCGGCACCGAGCCGACCGCCATGAGGCAGTGGCTGCCGCGCACCTCGCGACCGTCGGTGAGCGTCGCGACGACCGAGTCGCCGTCGCGCACCACGGAGTCCGCGCGCGACTTCTTCAGCACCTTCATCCCGTTGCGCTTGAAGACCCGCTCGAGCACGGCTGCCGCATCCGCGTCCTCCCCGGGCAGCACCTGGTCGCGGCTCGAGATGAGCGTGACCTTCGAGCCGAGTGCGCGGTACGCCGAGGCGAACTCCGCGCCGGTCACGCCGGACCCGACGACGATGAGGTGCTCGGGAATCTGGGGCAGGTCGTAGAGCTGCGTCCAGGTGAGGATGCGCTCGCCGTCGGGCACCGCGGTGGGCAGCACGCGCGGCGACGCGCCGACCGAGATCACCAGCGTGTCGGCCTCGATCCGGTCGAAGTCGGTGCCGCCCTTGCCGGTCGCCACGATGATGGCGTTCGGGCCGTCGAGCCGGCCCTCACCGTGCACGAGACGGACGCCGGCGTCGAGGAGGTTCGAGCGCATGTCCTCCGACTGCTGCGCGGCGAGCCCCAGCAACCGCTTGTTCACCGCGGCGAGATTGATCGCGACGTTCGGCTTGATCGGCTTGCCTCCCTCGCCCTTGGCGTAGAACTGCACGCCGAGATCGGCCGCCTCCTTCACCGCGTTCGAGGCCTCGGCGGTGGCGATGAGCGACTTCGAGGGCACGACGTCGGTCAGCACCGCCGATCCGCCCACTCCGGCACGCTCGATGAGCGTGACGTCGGCGCCGAGCCGGGCGCCCGAGAGCGCCGCCTCGTATCCCCCGGGTCCTCCTCCGAGGACGGCGATCCGTTGCGTGCGGGCGAACTCGTAGGCCATGCTCACATTCTGTCGTATCGGTGCCTCGGGCCAGCACGTGAGCGGACGCCTGCGTCGACATCCGCCCCCTCATTAGAGTGGTGGGATGCACGCAGCCAATCCGCTCGACGACCCCGCCGCGAATCCCTTCGAGATCGCCGCCGACGCGGCATCCGCCATCGCCGAGCTGACCGGTGTCGAGCGCCACGACATCGCGCTCACGCTGGGCAGCGGCTGGGGCCGCGCGGCCGACGTGATCGGCGAGACGACCCACACCATCGCCGCCGCCGACGTGCCCGGCTTCTCGAAGCCGGCGCTCGAGGGCCACGTGGGCACGCTGCGCTCGATCGCCCTGCCGAACGGCAAGCGCGCCCTCGTCATCGGCGCCCGCACGCACTACTACGAGGGCCACGGCGTGCGCCGGGTCGTGCACTCGGTGCGCACGGCCGCCGCCGCGGGTGCGACCACGATGATCCTCACGAACGGCGCCGGCGGCATCCGCGAGACCTGGACGCCGGGCACGCCGGTGCTGATCCGCGATCACATCAACCTCACCGCCGACTCGCCGCTCGAGGGCGCGACGTTCGTCGACCTGACCGACCTGTACTCAGCGCGCCTGCGCGCACTCGCGCGTTCGATCGAGCCGTCGCTCGACGAGGGCGTCTACGTGCAGTTCCGCGGTCCGCACTACGAGACACCGGCCGAGGTGCAGATGGCCAAGGCCATCGGAGGCGACATCGTCGGGATGTCGACGGCGCTCGAGGCCATCGCTGCGCGCCAGGCGGGCATGGAGGTGCTCGGGATGTCGCTCATCACCAATCTCGCCGCGGGCATCCAGACGACGCCGCTCAGCCACGAGGAGGTCATCGAGGCGGGACGCGCCGCCGAACCGGTGATCTCCGCGCTCCTGGCCAAGATCGTGGCTGCGCTGTAGGAGGCGGACGGATGTCGCAGACGAACCCCTCCAGCGCAGATCGGCTCGCCCTCGCCGAGGCGTGGATCGCCCAGGATCCCGACCCCGAGACGCGCGCCGAACTCGCCGCGCTCGTCGAGGGCGCTCGCAGCGGCGACGACGCCGCGACCGCCGAGCTCGCCGACCGGTTCGACACGCGGCTCGCGTTCGGCACCGCGGGCCTCCGCGGGGCCATCGCGGCCGGCCCCAACCGCATGAACCGCGTGCTCGTCGCCCAAGCCGCCGCCGGCATCGCCGCCTACCTGCTCGAGCGCGCGACCGACGGCGAGGCGCCCTCCGTGGTGATCGGGTACGACGGACGCAAGAACTCCGCCGTGTTCGCCCGCGACTCCGCCGAGGTGATGGCGGGCGCAGGACTGCGAGCGGTGCTCCTTCCCCGGCTCCTGCCGACCCCGGTGCTGGCCTTCGCCGTGCGCCACCTCGACGTGTCGGCGGGCGTCATGGTGACCGCATCACACAACCCGCCGAACGACAACGGGTACAAGGTCTACCTCGGCGGCGACGACCGGGGTTCGCAGATCGTGGCACCCGCCGATGCCGAGATCGCCGCCCACATCCAGCGGGTGGCCGACTCCACCGCGGTGCCCGACCTGGCCCGCGGCGAGTTCGAGACGGCCGACGAGTCCATCGTCGACGAGTACGTCCGCCGCACCGCGCTCGTGGCCGACCCACCCACGGCACAGCCCCGCGTCGTCTACACCGCCATGCACGGCGTCGGGTGGGAGACCGCGGCGCGCGTGCTCGCCGCGGCGGGATTCGACGCCCCGTCGCTCGTCGAGTCGCAGATCTCGCCCGACCCCGCGTTCCCCACGGTGGCCTTCCCGAATCCCGAGGAGCCGGGCGCGATGGACCTCGCATTCCAGCGCGCCCGCGAGGTCGGGGCGGAGCTCATCCTCGCCAACGACCCAGACGCCGACCGGCTCGCAGTGGCCATTCCCGATGCGGCGGCGCCCGAGGGCTTCCGGCGCCTGAGCGGCAACGAGGTCGGCCTCCTGCTCGGCTGGCGGAACGCTCGCCGGGTGCAGGCCGGCACCATGGGCGAACGAGGTCCCGACGGTACGCTCGCGTGCTCGATCGTCTCGTCCCCCGGGCTCGAGGCCGTCGCCCACGCCTACAATCTCGACTTCGAGGCGACGCTCACGGGCTTCAAGTGGATCTCGCGGGCGCCCGGGCTCGTGTTCGGGTTCGAGGAGGCCCTCGGCTACCTCGTGAACCCCGACACCGTCCGTGACAAGGACGGGATCTCGGCGGCGGTGGCGTTCCTGTCGCTGGCCGCCGAGCTGAAGGCCCAGGGTCGAGCACTCGCCGACCACCTCGACGAGTTCGTCGAACGATTCGGATGCTTCGCGTCATCCCAGATCTCGCTGCGGGTCACCGACCTGTCGCGGATCGGCGAGATCATGGCGCGGCTGCGTGCCGAGCCGCCCGCCGAGGTCGGCGGCATCCGTGTCGAGCGCATCGAGGACCTCGCCGACGGGTTCGGCGCGCTTCCGCCGTCCGACGTGCTGCGGATCGTGCTCGAGGGCGGCGGCCGGGTCATGGTCCGTCCGAGCGGGACGGAACCGAAGCTCAAGGTCTACATCGATGCGGTCGCCGATCAGGGCACGGTCGCCGAGCGGCGCGCCGCGGCATCCGCTGCCATCGCCTCGCTCGATGCGGGCATGCGCGACCTCACCGCCTGACGGCGACGTCGCCGACGCCCTCAGGCAGGGGACGCGTGACGATCGGTCGGCGCGCTGAGGCCCAGGATCTCGCGGATCTCGTCAGCCGACGTCGCCCGGGCGATGCGACCGACGATGCCGCCGTCGTTGAACGCATTCGCGAGCCTGGCGACGGATGCCACGTGCTCCTCGGCGTTCGAGGCGGCGAGCCCCACGACCACTCGTACCGGGTCGTTGTGGGGATGGCCGAACGGGACGGCCCTGGCGAGCGTGACGACGGCGATGCCTTCGCGACGCACGTCGACTCCGGGACGGGCGTGCGCGAGCGCGAGCCCGGGCGCGACCACGACGTAGGCGCCGAACTCCTCGATCACGGCGATCATGCGGTCGGCATACTCCGACCGCGTCGAACCCGAGCGCATCAGCGCACGGCCGACCTCGCGGACCGCGGCGCGCCAGTCGTCGACGTGCGCACCGAGCACCACGGCAGTGTCGGCAAGGGGCGGGAGGTCGGTCATCGGGTTCCGTTCGGGGGCGGCGTCGATCGCGGCGGAATCTCGGGCGGCACGATCAGGCTTCGTCGAAGCCGTCCTGGATGAGCTCGGCGAGCTCCTCCCGGTCGTCGAGCGGCAGGAAGGCGCAGGCGGCGGCGTTGAGCTGGAAGACCTCGAGATCGTCGAGATCGTAGCCGAAGGCGTCGCTCAGGAGGGCGAGCTCGCGGGTCAGGCTCGTGCCGCTCTGCAGGCGGTTGTCGGGGTTCACCGTCACGCGGAAACCGAGCTGGTAGAGCAGGTCGAAGGGGTGGTCGACGAGCTCGTCGCCCCACGCGGCGATCGCGCCCGTCTGGAGGTTCGAGGAGGGGCTCGTCTCGAGGGCGATCTCGCGGTCGCGCACCCACTGCGCGACCGGGCCGAGCGAGACGTAGGTGTTGTCGTCGTCCTGACGCTCGATGACGAGGTCTTCGGCGACGCGGACGCCGTGCCCGAGTCGGAGGGCCCGCCCGTCGAACAACGCGCTGCGGATCGATTCGAGGCCGTCGGCCTCGCCCGCGTGCACCGTGACGGGGAGGAACTGACTCGCGAGGTAGTCGAACGCGGTGCGGTGCCGGCCCGCCAGGAATCCCGCCTCGGGGCCCGCGAGGTCGAAGCCGACGACGCCGCGGTCGCGGTGGCGCACGGCCAGCTCGGCGATCTCGAGGCCGCGGTCGGCGTGGCGCATGGCCGTGACCAGCTGGCCGACGCGGATCGCGTGGCCCTGGTGCCGGACGTCGTCGATGCCCTCCTCGATGCCGGCCTGCACGGCCTCCACCGCCTCGTCGAGGCTGAGTCCTCGGGTGAGGTGCTGCTCGGGTGCCCAGCGGATCTCGCCGTAGATGACACCGTCGGCGCCGAGGTCCTGCACGAACTCCCGGGCGACGCGCTGCAGGCCCGCGCGCGTCTGCATGACCGACGTCGTGAGGTCGAAGGTCTTCAGGTACTCGACGAGCGAGCCCGAGTTCGACTGCGTGCCGAACCATGCCGTGAGGCCCTCGGCGTCGCTCGCCGGAACCTCGAGCGAGATCTCGTCAGCGAGTTCGATGAGCGTCTGCGGCCGGAGCCCGCCGTCGAGGTGGTCGTGCAGGGACACCTTGGGAAGTGACCGCAGGTCGGTGCCGTCGCCCTCGAGCCGGTACTCCGTGGGATTCGTGTTCACGTGGTCCACGATAGCGGCGGCCCTCGCGATCGTCCTACCGGCCGATGCGGTCGACGATGAGCGGGCCGCCGCCCTCGACCGCGTCACCGGGATCGCCGATGCGGTAGGCGCCCTCGACGGCCTCGAGCGCACGCGCGAAGCGGGCGGGCTCGTCGGCGTGGAGGGTGAAGAGCGGATCTCCCGCACGTACCTCGTCGCCGGGCTTCGCGTGCAGGTCGATGCCCGCGGCGTGCTGCACGGGGTCCTCCTTGCGTGCGCGCCCCGCACCGAGCCGCCACGCCGCGATGCCGAACGGCAGGGCCTCCTGGGCCACGAGGACCCCGTCGCGCTCGGCGGTCACGACGTGCTGTTCACGCGCCACGGGGAGCGGAGCGTCGGGATCGCCGCCCTGGGCCCGGATGGCGCGGCGCCACGTGTCCATGGCGCGACCGTCGTCGAGCGCCGCCTCCACGTCGGCGTCGTGGACGCCCGCGAGCGAGAGCATCTCGCGCGCGAGCTCCACGGTCAGCTCGCGGACGTCTGCTGGACCACCGCCGGCCAGCACCTCGAGGGACTCGCGCACCTCGTTCGCGTTGCCGATCGTGCGGCCCAGCGGCACGTTCATGTTCGTGATGAGCGCTGAGGTCGCCACGCCGGCGTCCTCGCCGAGCTCGACCATGGTGCGCGCGAGCTCACGCGACCGGTCGATGTCCTGCAGGAACGCGCCCGAACCGAACTTGACGTCGAGCACGAGCGCGCCGGTTCCCTCGGCGATCTTCTTCGACATGATCGACGACGCGATGAGGGGAATCGCCTCGACGGTTCCGGTGGTGTCGCGCAGCGCGTAGAGCTTCTTGTCGGCGGGCGCGAGTCCGGATCCGGCCGCGCAGATGACCCCGCCGACGTCGCGGAGCTGGGCGAACATCTCGTCGTTGGTGAGCTCGGCCCGCCACCCCGGGATCGACTCGAGCTTGTCGAGCGTTCCGCCCGTGTGACCGAGCCCGCGGCCCGACAGCTGCGGCACGGCGACGCCGAACGTCGCGACGAGCGGCATCAGCGGCAGGGTGATCTTGTCGCCCACGCCACCGGTCGAGTGCTTGTCGGTGGTCGGCTTGCCGAGACCAGAGAAGTCCATCCGCTCACCCGAGGCGATCATCGCCATCGTCATGTCGCGGATCTCTCGGCGCGACATGCCGTTGAGGAAGATCGCCATGGTCATCGCCGACATCTGCTCGTCGGCCACGTACCCGCGGGTGTAGGCGTCGATGAGCCAGTCGATCTCGGCCGTCTCGAGCTCGTGTCCGTCGCGCTTCGCGCGGATCAGGTCGACCGCATCGAACGCCTCGACCGCGCTCACGCGTGGCCTCCGCGGAACTCCTCGAGCTGGCGCGGGCCGAAGGCATCGGGCAGCACCTCGTCGATCGTCTTGATGCCCGAGACGGTTTCGAGCAGCATCCCCTCGGCCGAGTGCTCGTAGAGCAGCTGTCGGCAGCGACCGCACGGCATCAGCGTGTTGCCGTGCCCGTCGACGCAGGAGAATGCCACGAGCTTGCCGCCCCCCGACATGACGAGCGCCGACACCAGGGAGCACTCGGCGCACAGCGTCACGCCGTACGACGCGTTCTCGACATTGCAGCCGCTCACGACGCGGCCGTCGTCGACGATGGCCGCCGCACCGACCGGGAACTCGGAATACGGCACGTACGCCTTGGCCATCGCCTCACGGGCTCGCTCGCGAAGCGACGGCCAGTCGATCGCATCCGTTGCGGTCATGGTGCTCCCCCGTTCGGGATGGTTCCGGATGCCCCGAAGCGGGGCATCCGCTCAGGACTTGATGTACGGCTTGCCGTCGGCGGCGGGTGGCCGCGACCTGCCGACGAAGCCGGCGACCGCGAAGATCGTCACGACGTAGGGCAGCATCAACATGAACTCGCTCGGCACCGGCGAGCCGATCACCGACAGCGTGTTCTGCAGGTTCGAGGCGAAGCCGAACAGCAGGGCGGCCAGCGTGGCCTTGATGGGATCCCACTGTCCGAAGATCACCGCCGCGAGGGCGATGAAGCCCGCGCCTGCGGTCATCTCCTTGTTGAACGCGATGCCCGAGCCGATGGTGAAGAACGTGCCACCGAGACCCGCGATCGCGCCGGCGAGCGCCACGTTCCAGAACCGGGTGCGATTCACGTTGATGCCCACCGTGTCGGCGGCCTGCGGGTGCTCGCCGACGGCTCGGACCCGGAGGCCCCAGCGCGTGTAGAACAGGCCGAAGAACACCAGCGCCACGGCGATGTACATGAGGTAGACGATGATCGTCTGCCGGAACAGGACGGGACCGATGATCGGGATCTCGCTGAGGATCGGGATCGGCAGGCGATCGAAGCGCGGCGGCGTGTTCAGCGTGGCGGCGTTCGGTGCGAGCACCTGCGAGAAGAAGAAGCTCGTGAGGCCGATGACCAGCACGTTCAGCACGACACCGACGATGATCTGGTCGACGAAGTACTTGATCGAGAACGCCGCGAGCACCATGCCGACGAGCATGCCGGCGACCATGGCGGCGATGAGCCCGAGCCAGGGCTGACCGGTCACCGAGGCGACGACGGCGGCCGTGAATGCGCCGGCCAGGAGCTGGCCCTCGATCGCGATGTTCACGACGCCTGCCCGCTCGCCGATCACGCCCGCCAGGGCACCGAAGATCAGCGGCACCGCGAGGCTCAGCGATCCGAACAGCAGGCCGATCATCGGGAGGGACGATCCGGCACCGGCCCAGGTGAGGAAGCCGAACATGAAGAGGATCGCGAACACGACGACGAGCCAGAGCGGCACGCGACGCTTCGACCGGACGAGCAGCACCGAGTACAACGTCGCCACGGCGAGGAGCGCCACGACCGCCCAGAGGGTCTGCAGGGCCGGCACGACGAGGTTCGGCACCTGGATGACATCGGACTCCAGCGACCACCGGTAGGTCGTCTCGCCGTCGCGGGGCGCGAAGACCGCGAGCGCGAGCGCGGCGAGCGTGAAGATGGCGAAGGCGATCGGCGCCTTCCAGCTCGTGACGACCGTCGTGTCGAGCTGCACTGCCTGCGGCGACACGTCGTGGTGTTCAGCGGTCCTGGTCACTTCGCCTCCACCTCCTTCTTGGCGGCCTTGCGAGGTCGTTTCGGCTTCGCGTCGGGATCGGGCAGGCGGAAGATCGTGCGAACGAGCGGCGGCGCAGCGATGAAGAGGACGATGAGGGACTGCACGACGAGCACGATCTCGACCGGCACGCCCTCGGCCGCCTGCATCGAGAAGCCGCCCGCCTTGAAGGCGCCGAAGAGGATGCCGGCGGCGAAGGTGCCCCACGGCGTCGAACGACCGAGCAGGGCCACCGTGATCGCGTCGAAGCCGATTCCCGCGTCGATGCCGGCCGTGAAGCCGGTGGTGACCGTTCCGAGCACCTGGCTCACGCCGGCGAGCCCCAGCAGCGCCCCGCTGATGAGCATCGCGTAGATGTACATGCCCTTGACGTTGACACCGGCCACCCGAGCTGCGTTGGGATTGATGCCGACCGCGCGGAACTTGAATCCGAGGCTCGACCGATTGAGGATCCACCACACGAGGATCGTCGCGGCCACCGCGAGGAGGAACCCGAGATGCAGGTTGAACTGGGGTCCGAGCAGCGCGGGGAAGATGGCGGTCTCCTTCATCGCCGGGGTCTTCGGGTTGGACGAGCCTGGCGCCTGGAGGAGGCCCGGCGTGCGCAGGAGCCACGACACGAGGTAGAAGGCGACGTAGTTGAGCATGATCGTGACGATCACCTCGTGCGCGCCGGTACGCGCCTTCAGCACGCCCGCGATACCCGCCCAGAGCGCGCCGCCGATGAGGCCGCCGACCAGGGCGACGAGCATGTGCAGGCCCCAGGGCAGGTCGAAGCCGAAGGCGATCCATCCCGCGACGGATGCCGCGATGAGCATCTGGCCCCGACCACCGATGTTGAACATGCCCACGCGGAACGCGAGGGCGACGCCGAGGCCTCCGGCGATGAGGGGGGTCGCGAAGGTGAGCGTCTCGGTGAGCGGCCGGATGCCGGCCACGAACGTGTCGCGTCGGAAGTTGTAGATCGAGCCCTGGAAGAGGGCCGAGTACGCACCCGCCACGGAGTCCCAGATGGCGCCGAGCATGTCAGCGGGGCGCGAGAAGAAGTACACGCTCGTCTCCTGCACGCGCTCATCGGTGAACGCGATCATGACCGCGCCCACGATCAGCGCGAGGATGACGGAGAGCACCGAGATGAGGGCGTTGCCCGTGGTGATCTGGCGCAGCATGGTGTGCCACCTCGACGGCGGCGGGCCCTCTGGCCCGGCCGGGCCGCCGGGACCGGTGGCCGTCGCGCGGGCGTCGTCGGTCGCGGCGCCGGTCGCGGGCGAGGCCGCTCCGGGCTCCTCGATCGCGACGTCGGGGTCGAGGTTCGTCGCTCGGGAGGCGTCGCCCCTCGGCTGGGTGGGGTCGCTCATGCGGCGGCTCCTTCTGCGGGGGATTCTCCGGCCATCATGAGGCCGAGGACATCGCGGGGGGTGTCGCCGGGAACGATGCCGACGATCCGGCCCCGGTACATGACCATGATGCGGTCGGCGAGGGCGGCGACCTCGTCGAGTTCGGTCGAGACCACCACGACTGGCACGCCGCTGTCGCGCGCCTCGACGATGCGCTTGTGGATGAACTCGCTCGAGCCGACGTCGACGCCGCGCGTGGGCTGGGCTGCGACGAGCAGGCGCAGCTCACGGCTCAGCTCGCGCGCGAGCACGACCTTCTGCTGGTTGCCGCCCGAGAGCCGCTGCACGTACTCGTCGATGCCCTGCGTGCGGATGTCGAACTCCTCGACCTTCTCGCGCGCGAAGTCGGCGAGCACGCGACCCTGGAGGTTCCCGGCGCGCACGAAGGGCGGGCCCTCGCTGCGGTCGAGCATGAGGTTCTCGGCGATCGTGAACTCCCCGACGAGACCGTCTTCGGTGCGGTCCTCGGGAACGAAGCCGACGCCGGATTCGAGGATCTTGCGCACGCTGGACCCGTTCAGCTCGATGCCGTCGAGGTTGATGGAGCCCTGCACCCGGTGCTGGAGCCCGACGAGCGCCTCGGTCAGCTCGGTCTGCCCGTTGCCCTGCACGCCGGCGACGGCGAGGATCTCACCCCGTCGCACGGTGAAGCTGACGTCGTTGACGACGAGCTGGCCGAGCGGGTCGATGACCGTGAGGTTCTGCACCACGAGGGCGTCGTCACCGAGTTTCGGCTCCTCTTTCTGGACGGTCAGCTCGACCGACCGGCCCACCATCATCGACGCGAGCTCGGCGTTCGACGCGGTCGGCTCGGCCTCGCCGACCACCTTGCCCAGCCGGATCACGGTGATGCGGTCGGCCACTGCGCGCACCTCGCGCAGCTTGTGCGTGATGAACACGATCGAGGTGCCGGAGTCCTTGAGCTGGCGCATCATGCCCATCAGCTCGTCGGTCTCCTGCGGCGTGAGCACGGCGGTCGGCTCGTCGAACACGAGCACGCGCGCGTCGCGTGAGAGCGCCTTGATGATCTCGACGCGCTGCTGGATGCCGACCGGCAGGTCCTCGACGATCGCGTCGGGATCGACGTGGAACCCGAATCGGCCGGAGATCTCGTTCACCTTGGCGCGCGCCGTGGCGAGGTCGAGCACCCCGACCGCCTTCGTGGACTCGTTGCCGAGCATGACGTTCTCGGCGACCGTGAACACGGGGATGAGCATGAAGTGCTGGTGCACCATGCCGATGCCGGCGGCCATGGCATCGCCGGGCCCCTCGAAGTGCTGCACCTCGCCGTCGAGGAGCACTTCGCCCTCGTCGGCTTGATACAGGCCGTAGAGCACGTTCATGAGCGTCGACTTGCCTGCGCCGTTCTCACCGAGGAGGGCGTGGATCTCGCCGGCCTCCACGGTGAGGTCGATGTGGTCGTTGGCGACCAAGCTGCCGAATCGCTTCGTGATGCCGCGAAGTTCGAGCTTCATGTCCCCGATCCTAGTGAGATGGCCGCATCGTCGGTGATGCTGCACGAATGTCGAGCACCACGGATGGCGCGTGCTCGGATGTTGCGCGAAGCGCGCTGATTCGCGCTCGGCATGGAACCGGGGAGGCCGGCGAACGCCGACCTCCCCGGACCGAGGTGGGTCCTTACTCGGAGAGGTAGGACGTGACCTTGACGTCGCCGGCGATGATCGCTTCCTTCAGCGCGTCGAGTTCGCCCTGCAGCTCGGCGGGGACCTTCGACTCGAAGTCGTGGAACGGCGCGATGCCGACACCATCGTTCTCGAGCGTGCCGATGAACGGCGTGGGGTCGAAGTCGCCCTCGCCCGCAGCGAGCACGGCCTCTTCGGTGCCGACGGCGATGCCCTTGAGGATCGACGTGAGCATGAGGTCGGCGACCGACGGGTCGGTGACCGTGAAGTCGGCGTCCACGCCGATCATGGCGATCTCACGGCCGGCCTCGCGGATGGCCGCGGCAGCCGACTGGTAGATCGGGCCGCCGACGGGCAGCAGCACGTCGACGTTCTGGTCGATCAGGCTCTGCGCGACCTGTCGGGCGGTGTCGTTGGCCTCGAAGCCACCGGTGAAGAGGCCGTCGGTGCCGTCCCAGCCGAGCACCTGCACGGCGGTGCCCTTCTCGGTGTTGTGGTAGTCGACGCCCTGCTTGAAGCCGTCCATGAAGATGGAGACCGTCGGGAAGTTCATGCCGCCGAAGGTGCCGACGACGCCGGTCTTCGAGTACGCCGCTGCGGCGTATCCGGCGAGGAAGGCGGCCTGCGCCGTGTCGAAGAGGATCGGCTTGATGTTCGGCGCGTCGATCTCGCCGTCGAAGTCGTTGTCGGCCGCGTCGTCGATGATGACGTAGTTGATGTCGGGGTTGGCGAGCGCCGACTCGACCGTTGCCGCCGAGAGCGCGAAGCCGACCGTGACGATCAGGTTGCAGCCCTGGTCGACCAGGTTGGTGAGGTTGGGCGCGTAATCGGTCTCAGCGTCGGACTGCACGGTGATCGGCTCGACGCCGAGCTCGTCTGCCGCGCTCGTGAGCCCCTCGAAGCCCGACTGGTTGAACGACTTGTCGTCGAATCCGCCGGCGTCGGAGACCATGCACGGGAGGAAGTCGCTGGCGGCTCCCCCATCGGTGGCGTTATCGGTCTCCTCGGGAGCCGCTGCGCACCCGGCGAGCAGAATGGCTGCGCCGAACATCGCGAGGCCGCCGAGGGCGGCCTTCCTGGTCGTGACCTTCACTGTGTCCTCCAAAGAACTCGCCCCAACCCTCGTGGGACCCGGGTGTCACGTTACCCAAAGTTGCGTTCGCCGCTCAGGTGTCGGGCGAATGCGACATCCAATGGTTATCAAGACGCGATGTTCTGCTCATATGAGCATGCCCGGGCTCCCCCGAACGGGGGTGACGTCAGGGAGCCGACGGCGACTCGACGACGATCTCGCCCGAGATGATCGCCTGTCGCAGTCCTTCGATCTCGCCGTCGAGAGCGGGCGACACGAGCGGAGCGAGGTCGTGGTACGGCGCGATCTCGACGCCGCCGTTCTCGAGCGTGCCGACGTAGGGCTCGTTCGAGAACGATCCGTCCTGCACCGCGCCGACGATCTCGACCATCGCGTCCTGGGTGTTCTTCAGCACGCTCGTGAGCAGCACGGGCCGGAACTCGGCCGCGAGCGACTCGTAGCCGTCGCTGTCGACCCAGATCACCGAGACACCGCCGCGCTCGAGGGCCGCGGCCGTGGCGCCCTCGCCGACCTGGCCGGCGACCGGCAGGATGACGTCGGCGCCCTGGTCGATGAGGCTCTCGGACAGCGCCTTCCCCTTGTTGATGTCCTCGAAGTCGCCGGTGAACGCTCCGTCCTGCGCCGCCTTGTCCCAGCCGAGCACGCGAACCGCGGTGCCGTGCACCTCGTTGTACTTGGCGACGCCGTCGACGAATCCGTCCATGAACAGCGTCACGGGCGGCTGGTTGCCGCCGCCGAAGGTCGCGACGACCCCGGTCTTCGAGACGCCGGCGGCCAGGTAGCCGGCAAGGTACGTCGCCTGCGCGGTGTCGAAGATCACCGGCTTCACGTTGTCGGCCTCGACCACCTCGTCGACGATGGCGAACGCGAGGTCGGGGTTGGACTCAGCCTGGGACAGGGTCGCGTCGGCGAGCTCGAAGCCGACCGTGACGATCAGCTCGCAGCCGGATTCGACGGCCTGCGCCACGTTCGGGGCGAGGTCGGTCTCGCCGGTCGAGACGATGGCCTCGGCCTCGACCCCGAGCTCGTCCTCGGCCTGCTGGAGGCCCTCCCAGCTCGCCTGGTTGAACGAGCGGTCCTCGAGGCCGCCCGAGTTCGTCACCATCCGAACGCACGAGTCGCTCGCCGCCTCGGTCGAGCCGCCCTCGGGCGCGGGTCCGCAACCCACGAGCATGACGGATGCCGCGACGAGCACCGTTCCGTAACCGAACCACCGACGCACCGACATCCGCCGCCCCGTTCTCTCGCGTGCTCCCAGTCTGGTACAGCTCAGAGCACGTCGTTGGATCCGCCGAGCCGGAGGGCGTCGACGACCGCCTTGACCCGCTGGGCGTGCTCGCTCGTCGTGACGAGGAGCGCGTCGGGCGTGTCCACCACGACGATATCGTGCACGCCGATGAGGCTGATCACCCGATCCGACCGACTCACGACGATCCCGCTCGAGGCATCGGCGAGCACCCGGGCGTTCTCGCCGAGGATGGCGAGCTCGCCCGAGCGACCGGCGGTGTTGAGCTTCGCGAGGGACGCGAAGTCGCCGACGTCGTCCCACTGGAAGTGACCGCGGATGACCGCGAGGCGGCCGGCCGCGGCGGCGGGCTCGGCGACCGAGTAGTCGATCGCGATCTTCTCGAGGGTCGGCCAGATGCGATCGACGGCGGGCCCGCGAGTCGTGGCGTCGTCCCAGGCGGCGGCGAGCTCGAGCAGGCCCGCGTGCAGCTCGGGCCTGGTGCGTGCGAGCTCCTCGAGCAGGGTCGACGCCCTGGCGATGAACATGCCCGCGTTCCAGAGGTGGTCGCCGCCTTCGACGTAGCGCCGCGCGGTCTCGAGATCGGGCTTCTCCACGAAGTTCGAGACCGCCTCGACGCGGTCGGCACCGGGCACCTCGATCGGGCCGCCGCACTCGATGTAGCCGAACCCGACGGCCGGTTCGGTCGGCGTGATCCCGATCGTCGCGATGTATCCGGCCTGCGCCGCGGCCACCGCGTCCGCCACCGCCGACCGGAACAGCGCATCGCCCGAGATGACGTGGTCGGCCGCGAACGAGCCGATCACCACGCCCGGTTCGCGGCGCTCGAGGATGGCGGCGGCCAGCCCGATCGCGGCCGTCGAATCACGCGGCTCGCTCTCGAGGACGATGTTCGCGTCCGCCAGCTCGGGCAGCTGCGCCTCGACGGCCGCGCGGTGGGCGCGGCCGGTGACGACCATGATGCGCTCGGAGCCCGAGAGGGGGACGAGCCGGTCCCACGTGTCCTTGAGCAGGGTCTGTCCGGAACCCGTCAGGTCGTGCAGGAACTTCGGCGCGTCAGCGCGCGAGAGGGGCCACAGCCGCGACCCGACACCGCCGGCCGGGATGACACTGTAGAAGCCGTCGAGCGGCGCGGTGGGAACGGGCATGCGTCCGAGGATAGCCGTCGAGCCTCCGCGGCATCCGTTCGCTTTCGTCTGTCTCGACGTCGAGAGAGTTCGACCGCCCGTCGCCGCGGCGGCCGGAACCCGGCGATAGACTCTCATCGGGCTGCGCGCCCTCGTGCCCGGAAGTCACGGGCGATCCACACAGCCAGGGAGGGTTGTTCATGCCAGAGACCTCGGCAGGAACCCTGACCGCACCCACGAAGCCTGTGAAGCAGCGGCCCGGCGGCACGCTCTATCGCGGTCGCGAGGGCATGTGGTCGTGGGTGCTCCACCGCATCACCGGTGTCGCCATCTTCTTCTTCCTCCTGGTGCACGTGCTCGACACGGCCCTCGTGCGGGTGAGCCCAGAGGCGTACAACGCCGTGATCGGCACCTACCAGACGCCGATCATGGGCCTCGGCGAGGTCGCGCTCGTCGGAGCGGTCGTGTTCCACGCGTTCAACGGCCTGCGCATCATCCTCGTCGACTTCTGGTCGTGGGCCACGCGCAACCAGAAGGTGCTGTTCTACGTCGTGATCGCCCTCTGGGTCCTCACGATGCTCGCCTTCGTGCCGCGGCACCTCATGAACGTCTTCAGCCACTAGAACGGGGAGCGACTGTGACCACCACCATCGAATCCCCGCGCACCCCCGCCCGGCCCGCGCCCAAGCGCGGCGTCAACTGGGAGAAGTGGGGCTGGATCTACATGCGCGCCTCGGGCGTCGTGCTGATCGTCCTCATCTTCGGGCACCTCTTCACGAACCTCATGGTCGGCGAGGGCGTGAAGGCCATCGACTTCGGCTTCGTGGGCGGCAAGTGGGCCGACCCGTTCTGGCAGTGGTGGGACGTGCTGATGCTCTGGCTCGCCCTCATCCACGGCGCCAACGGCATGCGCACCCTCGTCAACGACTACACGAGCCCCGGCGTGGTGCAGAAGGTGCTGAAGGGCGGCCTGTTCGCCGCGGCGGCCGTGCTCATCGTGCTCGGCACCCTCGTGGTGTTCACCTTCGACCCGTGCCCCGCCGGCTCCCCCGCCGACCTGCTCCCCTCGTTCTGCGAAGCCGCCTAGGAGATCCGTGAAGTCCGAGAACGCCCACGTCGAGACGAAGGTCGTCGACGGCGTCCATTACCACCAGTACGACATCGTCATCGTCGGCGCCGGCGGCGCCGGCATGCGGGCGGCCATCCAGGCGGGCCCCGGTGCGAGGACGGCCGTCATCTCGAAGCTCTATCCCACCCGTTCGCACACCGGCGCAGCGCAGGGCGGCATGGCCGCGGCCCTGGCGAATGTCGAGGAGGACAGCTGGGAGTGGCACACCTTCGACACGGTCAAGGGCGGCGACTACCTCGTCGACCAGGACGCCGCCGAGATCCTCGCGAAAGAGGCGATCGACGCGGTCATCGACCTCGAGAACATGGGCCTGCCGTTCAACCGCACGCCCGAGGGCAAGATCGACCAGCGCCGGTTCGGCGGTCACACGCGTGACCACGGCAAGGCGCCGGTGCGCCGCGCGTGCTACGCCGCCGACCGCACGGGCCACATGATCCTGCAGACGCTGTTCCAGAACTGCGTGAGGCTCGGCATCGAGTTCTACAACGAGTACTACGCGCTCGACCTCGTGATGACCGAGGTCGACGGCGTCGAGCAG
This sequence comes from Agromyces sp., assembly GCA_036378815.1. Taxonomy (GTDB): domain Bacteria; phylum Actinomycetota; class Actinomycetes; order Actinomycetales; family Microbacteriaceae; genus Agromyces. The sequence continues at coordinate 20,685 of DASUVU010000068.1, forward strand.
CCGTCGGGCATCGTCGCCTACGAGCTCGCCACCGGCGAGTTGCACGTCTTCCAGGCGAAGGCGATCATCTTCGCGACGGGCGGCTTCGGCAAGATCTACAAGACCACGTCCAACGCGCACACGCTGACGGGCGACGGCGTCGGCATCATCTGGCGCAAGGGCCTCCCCCTCGAGGACATGGAGTTCTTCCAGTTCCACCCGACCGGGCTCGCCGGCCTCGGCATCCTGCTGACCGAGGGCGCTCGCGGCGAGGGCGCGATCCTGCGCAATGCGAGCGGCGAGCGCTTCATGGAGCGCTATGCGCCGACCATCAAAGACCTGGCACCGCGCGACATCGTCGCCCGCTGCATGGTGCAGGAGGTCGCCGAGGGTCGCGGCGCCGGCCCCCACAAGGACTACGTGCTGTTGGACTGCACCCACCTCGGCGCCGAGGTGCTCGAGACGAAGCTGCCCGACATCACGGAGTTCGCACGCACCTACCTGGGAGTCGACCCGGTCTACGAGCCGGTGCCGGTCATGCCGACCGCCCACTACGCGATGGGCGGCATCCCGACGAACGTCGCTGCCGAGGTGCTGCGCGACAACGACACCGTCGTCCCCGGCCTCTACGCCGCCGGCGAGTGCGCCTGCGTCTCGGTGCACGGCTCCAACCGCCTCGGCACGAACTCGCTGCTCGACATCAACGTGTTCGGCAAGCGCGCCGGCGACAATGCGGTCGAGTACGTGAAGACCGCCGACTGGGTGCCGCTCCCGCCCGACCCGGCGAAGTCCGTGCGCGAGGCCCTCGACCGCCTGCGCAACTCGCCCGGCACCGAGCGCATCGCGGCGATCCGCAAGGAGCTCCAAGACGAGATGGACCGGAACGCCCAGGTGTTCCGCACCGACGAGTCCCTCGCCCACGTGACCGAGGTCATCGCGGGCCTCCGCGAGCGCTACCTCAACGTCGCCGTGCAGGACAAGGGCAAGCGGTTCAACACCGACCTGCTCGAGGCGGTGGAGCTCGGCTTCCTGCTCGACCTCGCCGAGGTCGTCGTCTTCTCGGCCCGCAACCGGAAGGAGAGCCGGGGCGGCCACATGCGCGACGACTTCCCGAACCGCGACGACGAGGCGTACATGAAGCACACGATGGCCTACCTCTCGGGCGATCCGCACTCGTCGCACGCCGAAGACCACATCCGGCTCGACTGGAAACCCGTGACCATCACCCGTTACCAGCCGATGGAGAGGAAGTACTGACGTGTCCACCGCAATCCTCGAGGCGCAGCCCGACACGGCGATCCGCTCCTTCACCGTCACGTTCCTCATCCGCCGGTTCGACCCCGACGTCGACACCGAGCCTCGCTGGGAGGACTTCGACGTCGAGATGTTCCCGACCGACCGCGTGCTCGACGCGCTGCACAAGATCAAGTGGGAACAGGACGGCTCGCTGACCTTCCGCCGCTCGTGCGCACACGGCATCTGCGGCTCCGACGCGATGCGCATCAACGGGCGCAACCGCCTGGCCTGCAAGACCCTCATCAAGGACCTCGACATCTCGAAGCCCATCTACGTCGAGGCCATCAAGGGCCTGCCCCTCGAGAAGGACCTCGTCGTCGACATGGAGCCGTTCTTCGCGAGCTACCGCGAGGTGCAGCCGTTCCTCATCGCCAACTCGAAGCCCGAGCCCGGCAAGGAGCGCATCCAGTCGATCGCCAAGCGCGAGATCTTCGACGACACGACGAAGTGCATCCTCTGCGCGGCATGCACCTCGAGCTGCCCCGTGTTCTGGACCGACGGGCAGTACTTCGGGCCGGCGGCGATCGTCAACGCGCACCGGTTCATCTTCGACGATCGCGACGATGCGGCATCCGTTCGCCTCGACATCCTGAACGACAAGGAGGGCGTGTGGCGCTGCCGTACGACCTTCAACTGCACCGACGCGTGCCCGCGCGGCATCGAGGTCACGAAGGCCATCTCCGAGGTGAAGCAGGCGATCCTGCGCGGCCAGCCCTGACGGCGAGCGGATGCCGCGGCATCCGGTGACGCGGATGCCCCCGGAGCCCTCGCTACGCTGAGAGCGTGAGCGAGCGCACTCCGCCTCCGGACGCCCCGCCCGACCCGGCGGTCGACGAGCCGGCCGTCGGCGAGACCGGGGTTCGCGAGCGATTCGATGCGCTCAGCCAGCCGATCCGCGACCGGCTCGAGGAGCCCATCTCGCGAGTGTCGACGATCACCCGCAAGACGATGGCGCTGTTCCCGGTGCGGGTCTGGCGGCATTTCCTGGCCCGCAACGGCTTCCTGCTGTCGTCGGGCATGAGCTACCAGGCCCTGTTCGCGATCTTCGCCGCGGTCTACGTCGTGTTCGCGGTCGCCGGCATCTGGCTGACGGGCGACCCCGACACGCTCGATGCGTTCGTCACGCTGTTGAACACGTATGCACCGGGACTCATCGGGGACAACGGCATCATCACGACCGACGACCTCACCGAGATCGCCACCTCCAGCACGAGCCTCTTCGGGCTGACGGGAGCGGTGGCCCTCGTCGGCCTGATCTGGACGGCCATCGGCTGGGTCACGTACTCGCGATTGGCGGTGCGAAGCATCTTCGGGCTGCCGAAAGACATGCGCGCCTACGCCCTGCTGAAGGCGCGCGACTTCGTCGCGGCCCTCGTGTTCGGAACGGCACTCCTGATCGCGGCGGTGCTGTCGGCGATGACGACCTCCTTCTTCGGGTGGTTGACCGATCTGACCGGGATCGACCCGGCGTCGGGCTGGTCGACGTTCCTCCTCCAGGCGGGCGGCTTCGCCGTGGTGTTCGCCATCGACACGCTCGCCCTCGCGGTGCTCTTCCGGTTCCTGTCGGGCGCGGCCATGCCGTGGCGCCGGATGTGGGTCGGATCGCTGCTCGGATCGGCAGCCCTCACGGTGCTGCAGCTGATCAGCGGATTCCTGGTGTCCCGGGTGAGCACCAATCCGCTGCTCGCGACGTTCACCGTGTTCATCGGACTGCTGCTGTGGTTCCGCCTCGTGAGCATCGTGATCCTGGTCGCCGCGAGCTGGGTCGCGGTCGAGGCATCCGACCACAACGAGTCGCTCCGTCGGGTCACGCCCGAGGAGCTCCTCGCCGAGCAGCGGGAGCGCGAGCAGAAGGCGCTCGTCACGGCTGCGCAGGTGCGGGTGCGCCAGGCACGTACGGCGCTGGCCGATGCGAGGTGGTGGGAGCGGATTCCGGCGCGCCGGAGGCTCGCCCGTGCCGAGGAGGAGCTCGAGCGGGCGGAGGCGGCCTCGAGGCCCCCGACGACGGGATCCAGCGTCGGCGGGCTCCCATAGGATCGAAGGCATGCCCTCCGCCAAACCCCTCCGTGTCGCCAGCGTCAACGTGAACGGAGTACGGGCGGCGTTCCGTCGCGGCATGGGCGACTGGCTCGCCGGCCGCGACGTCGACATCCTCGCGATGCAGGAGGTCCGCGCCTCCACCGAAGACCTGCAGGCCCTCCTCGGTGAGGAGTGGGACCTGCTGCACGATCCGGCGACCGCGAAGGGTCGCGCCGGCGTCGCGATCGCGAGCCGCAACCGCGCGAGCATCCACCGCGTCGAGCTCGGCGCACCCGACTTCGACAGCGCGGGGCGATGGCTCGAGGCCGACTACGAGGTCGGCGATCGTGTCGTCACGGTCGTCAGCGCGTACGTGCACTCCGGTGAGGCCGACACGCCCAAGCAGGTCGAGAAGTACCGCTTCCTCGACGCGATGGAGGCGCGACTGCCCGAGCTCGCCGCGCACTCCGAGCTCGCGCTCGTGGTGGGCGACCTCAATGTCGGCCACCGCACGCTGGACATCCGCAACTGGAAGGGCAACGTCAAGCGCGCAGGCTTCCTCCCCGACGAACGCGCGTACTTCGACCGGTTCGTCGGCGCCGAGGATGCCGACGGATACAACCGCGGTGCCGGCCTGGGCTGGGTCGACATCGGCCGTCGCTTCGCAGGCGAGGTCGAGGGGCCGTACTCCTGGTGGTCGTGGCGTGGCAAGGCGTTCGACAACGACACCGGATGGCGCATCGATTACCACCTGGCCACGGCGACGCTCGCCGACGCCGTCGTCGCGTACTCGATCGACCGCGCCGACACCTACGACGCCCGATGGTCCGACCACGCTCCCGTGGTCGTCGACTACGCCATCTGACCCCTTTCGACAAGGACCCGCATTCGCATGAACACTCCCCGTCCCGTCGTCTTCTCCGGCATGCAGCCGTCGAGCGACTCGCTCCACCTCGGCAACTACCTGGGTGCCCTCGTGAACTGGGTCGCCCTGCAAGACGAGTACGACCCGATCTACTGCGTCGTCGACCTGCACGCGATCACCGTGCAGCAGGATCCGAAGGCGCTGCACGAGAACGTCCGCCGTACGGCGGCGCAGTACCTCGCGGCCGGTGTCGACCTCGACCGATCGACGCTCTTCGTGCAGTCGCACGTGCCGGCGCATGCCGAGCTCGCGTGGGTGCTCGGCACGCTCACCGGGTTCGGCGAGGCGAGCCGCATGACGCAGTTCAAAGACAAGTCGTCGAAGCAGGGCGCTGACGCCACCACGGTGGGGCTGTTCACCTACCCCGTGCTGATGGCCGCCGACATCCTGCTCTACGACACGCAACTCGTGCCCGTCGGCGACGACCAGCGCCAGCACCTCGAGCTCACGCGCGACATCGCGGGCCGCTTCAACTCGCGCTACGGCGACACCTTCGTCGTGCCCGAGGCGCTCATCCCGAAGGAGTCGGCGCGCATCTACGATTTGCAAGACCCGAACGCCAAGATGTCGAAGTCCGCCGGCTCGGAGGCCGGCCTGGTGAAGCTCCTCGACGACCCGGCGGTGACCGCCAAGAAGTTCCGCAGCGCGGTCACCGACACCGGACGCGAGGTGCGCTACGAGCCCGTCTCCAAGCCCGGCATCTCGAACCTCCTCGACATCCTCGCGGCCATCACCGGACGGTCGATCGCCGACCTCGAGGTCGAGTACGAGGGCCGCGGGTACGGCGACTTCAAGAAGGACGTCGCCGATGCGGTGGTCGAACGAATCGCACCCATCCGCCGGCGCACGCTCGAGCTCATGGAGGATCCCGCCGAGCTCGACCGCCTGCTCGCGATCGGTGCCGAGCGCGCCGGCGAACGCGCCGAGCGGATGCTGCGCACGGTCTACGACCGCGTCGGCTTCGTGCGCCGGGGCTGACGTGCGCCCCGTGGCACTGCGCACGGCGCGTCTCGTGCTCGACCTGCCGACGCTCGACGACGCCGATCTCGTGACGCACTACTGCCAGGACCCGGTGTTCGAGCGGTACCTCACCACACCGTGGCCGTACACTCGCGCCGACGCCGAGGAGTTCCTCGGCACGCACGTTCCCGAGGCCTGGGCCACGGGCGCCGAGCTCACGTGGGCGGTCAGGGATGCCGAGGGCGGTCCCCTCCTCGGCGTGATCAGCGTTCGCGAGACCCAACACGAGCTTGGGTTCTGGATGGGTGAGGAGCACCGCGGCACGGGGTTCATGAGCGAGGCGGCGACGGCGGTCGTCGAGTGGACGCTCGGGGGCGGCATCCGCGGCGCCGGCAGCGTGCTCTGGCGGGCCGTCGAGGGCAACGTGGCGTCGGCGAAGGTCGCCCGCGCCGCCGGCTTCCGGCGGATCCAGCCCGACCGCCCCACCGTGCCCACCCGCGACGGCGGCACTCTTCCGGCTTGGTACGGCGTGCGTGAAGCGACGCCCGACCCGAGGGCGCGCGACAGCTGGAACGACATCCTGGGCGCCCACGCCTGAGCACGACGTGAGGACCACCGACATCAGAATGGGCCGGACGCACCCCCATGCGCCCGACCCGTGGTGACAGCGTAATGCGCGGGCCGCTCGAAGCCCGCCTTGCGAGCCGGTGTGCCGTGACCGGCCGAGATGCGATCGAGCATCGGGAGCGGCTACGGTGACACTGGCCGTCCCGCCGGATGGCGTACCACCGAACGGACAGACGTGATCGACACCACCCCCGCTGCCGGGCGCACTGCCATCCACCCGGCCCCCGACGACATTCCCGATCTCGCGGTCGCAGGGGCGACGCCTTCGAAGCGACCGGGTGGTCGCGGCATCCGGCTGATCATCATCGCGCTCGCCGCGATCGGCGCGCTGGCGGGGGGCTACCTCGTCCATCACGCCCTGTCGACCGAGCTCTATCGCGGTGCCTTCGAACAGCTCGACGAGGCGAATGCCGAGGTGATCGCGAACGCGGCCGACTACCAGCGGTCGCTGCGCACTTCGGGTGTCGCGGCCAAGCAGGCCGAGGCGCTCGAGGGCGCCATCGTCGCCGGATACGCGCGGCCACAGGATGTTGAGGCGTTCCTCGCCGCAAGTGACGCGCTCGCGGCGGCCCTCGACGACGCGGCATCCGCCGAGCCTGCCGAGATCGCCGAATTCGCCGCACCGGCGGCGGTCGACTCGCCCGCGTGGGACAGGTACGCGGATGCGGCGACGATGCTCGAGCTCGCGACGGCTCGCGACGACGAGGCCGCCATGTTCGAGGACGCCGCCGATCCGCTGTTCGAGGCGAGGGCCGAGAACCAGGAGGCGGTGGAGTCCCTGTTCGCGGGGGCGCTGGAGATCGCGGCGGCCGAGCTGCAGGCGAACTCATCGGCGACCCAGCGCACGCGGATCCCCGTGCAGAAGATCGTCGAGGGCACGGCCGACGACACGGGCATGCCCTCCCATTCCGCGGCGTCGTTCACGTCGCTCGTGCAGGCCATCGACGCGTTGCGGGCCTCGCATGCGGCCGAGGAGGCGCGCAAGCTGGAGCCCGACTACGCGGTGCGCGCCGAGATCGAGGCGTTCGCCCGTTCCATCGCGGCGGGCGTCGCACTCGACTTCGTGTGGGCATACGAGGTCAACGGCCTGTCCAGCGACGAGTGGTACTCGGGGACGGCCGAGTTCTGGCCGACCGACGGCGGCTGGGGCGAGATCAACCTCACGCACAGCGTCTCGGACTACTGGGCCGACGACCCCAACGCCAAGGCGGTGGTCGTGCACGAGGTCGGCCACACCCAGGTGGTGCGGCCTGCGTGCGAGCCGCTGTTCACCGGCCCCGAGTTCGGCGGCGACCACGAGATGTGGGCCACCGCATGGGCGATCGGCATGGGTCACGACCTGCCCGGTGCGGGAATCGAGGCCTACGGGCGACCGACCGACGCCCAGATCGCCGTCGCGTCGCAGTGCCGCTGAGCCTCCCGCGCCACGGGAATAACCCGGGCGTCTGCGCGTTGGCCTAGAATCAAGACAGAAAACGTGCTCCGGGGTCGGTGTAATTCCGAACCGGCGGTGATAGTCCGCGAGCTGCGAGCGCGAGGCCGACAGGCCCTGCGCGAGCGGTCGAACCGGTGGAATTCCGGTACCGACGGTGAAAGTCCGGATGGGAGGCGGCACGTGTCGGCCATGTCGCGCATGGCAGACCATCGGCATCGTCGAGCACCCCCGGAGCCCTGAGACAGGACGACCGGATGACGAGCGACGTGCACACGATGACGGATGCCGCCACGATGCGCAGAGCCCTCGAACTCGCGACCCGTGGTCCGTCGAAGGGCGTGAATCCCCGAGTGGGGTGCGTCATCGTCTCCTCGCACGGAGACGTGCTGGCCGAGGGCTGGCACCGCGGAGCGGGCACCGCGCACGCCGAGGTCGACGCGCTCTCGCGCCTCGCGCCCGGCGCGGCCGAAGGTGCCACCGTCGTCGTGACGCTCGAGCCCTGCAACCACACGGGTCGCACGGGCCCCTGCGCCCAGGCCCTCATCGAAGCCGGGGTCGCACGAGTCGTGTATGCGGTCGCAGATCCCGGCGCCGACTCGGCGGGCGGTGCCGATCGGCTGCGCGCGGCGGGCGTCGAGGTCACCCCCGGCGTGCTGGGCGACGAGGCCGAGGCATTCCTCGGCGACTGGCTCTTCGCGGCGCGTCAGGGGCGGCCGCGGGTGACGGTCAAGTGGGCCGCGAGCCTCGACGGACGGGCCGCGGCATCCGACGGTTCGAGCCGGTGGATCACCGGTCCTGCCGCGCGCGCCGACGTGCATCGCCGGCGTGCCGCCGCCGACGCGATCGCGGTCGGCACCGGCACGATCTTCGCCGACGACCCCGCCCTCACCGCGCGCGATCCGGGTGGGGAGTTCTTCGACTCGCAGCCGGTTCCGGTCGTCTTCGGTCGCCGCCCGGTTCCGGCGGATGCCGCGGTCACGCGTCATCCGCACGCCCCGATCCTGCTCGAGGGCGCCGATCTCGTTCGCGACCTCGGGGAACTGCAGCAGCGCGGCATCCGCTCGCTCTTCATCGAGGGCGGGCCGACGCTCGCCAGCGCGTTCATCTCCGCCGGCCTCGTCGACGAGCTGCTCGTGTACGTCGCGCCCATGCTGCTCGGCGGGTCGCGACTCGCGATCGGCGACCTCGGCGTCGCGAACATCGCAGACGCCCGGCACTTCGACTTCGCCGCCATCGAGCGGCTCGGCGACGACCTCCTCGTCGTCGCTCACCCAGTCTCGAGCCGCGCTGCGCGCTCCTCGACCAGCACAACAGAAGGACGCGCTGCGCGCTCCTCGACCGACAGAACCGAAGGGAACTGACGATGTTCACCGGAATCATCGAGGAGCTCGGCTCCATCACGCGCGTCGAACGCAGCGCGGACGCCGCACGGATCACCGTGCGCGGACCGATTGCGGTCGAGGGCGTGAAGCATGGCGATTCCATCGCCGTCTCGGGGGTGTGCCTCACCGTCGTCGACTTCGATGCAGAGACCTTCACCGCCGACGTGATGGCGCAGACGCTGGCCATGTCGACGCTCGCGGACGCGCGCGAGGGCCTGCGGGTGAACCTGGAACGTGCCGCGCTGGTGGGCGATCGCCTCGGCGGCCACATCGTGCAGGGCCACATCGACGGCACGGCGCGCGTGCTCGAGGTGCGACCCGGCGAAGCGTGGCGCGTCATCCGGTTCTCGCTCGACGAGGCGCACGCTCCGCTCGTCGTCGACAAGGGCTCCATCGCGGTCGACGGGGTCTCCCTGACCGTGAGCGCCCTCGGCGACGAGCCCGACGGCTCGTGGTTCGAGGTGTCGCTGATTCCCGAGACCCTCACCGCCACGACGCTCGGCGAACTCGAGGTGGGTGATCTCGTGAACATCGAGACCGACATCGTCGCCCGTCACGTCGAGCGGATGCTGCGGCTGGACGCGCATCGCTCGCTGCCGTCGTCGGTGGCGGGTTTCGAGACGCCATCGGTCGCTGAACCCATCGAAGCGGCGGCTCCGCAACCTGCGGCAGCGACTCCGCACTCCCCCGCTTCCGACGCAAGGAGCCTCGCATGAGCCTCGCCACGATCCCCGAAGTGCTCGACGCGCTGCGCGCAGGCAAGCCCGTCATCGTCGCCGACGACGAGGCCCGAGAGAACGAGGGCGACGCGATCATGGCGGCCGAGTTCGCCACGCAGGAGTGGATCGCGTGGATGGTGCGCCACACGAGCGGCTTCCTCTGCGCTCCCATGCCGGCCGAGGTCGCCGACCGCCTCGAACTCCCGCTGATGACCGAGCGGAACGAAGACGTCCGAGGAACGGCGTACACCATCTCGGTCGACGCCGCCGACCGGAACTCGACGGGCATCAGCGCCGCCGAGCGCGCCCACACCCTGCGCGTCCTGGCCGACCCCGACTCCGGTCCCGAGCACCTCATCCGCCCGGGCCACGTGCTGCCACTGCGCGCGGTCGACGGCGGCGTGCGGGAGCGCGCCGGGCACACCGAGGCCGCCGTCGACCTGCTCCGCCTCGCGGGCCTCTCCCCCGTCGGGGTGATCGCCGAGATCGTCGAGGACGACGGCGAGATGATGCGCCTGCCGGGGCTGATCGAGCTCGGCGAGCGCGCGGGACTCCCGGTCACGACCGTGGCGGCGCTCATCGACTGGCTTCGCGAGCGGCATGGCGGGTTGGACCTCGCGACGCCGACCGGTGCGACCGCCTCGGTACCCGAGTCGTCCCTCGTGGCGTTCGAAGTCGAGACCGAGCTGCCGACCGAGCACGGCGTCTTCCGGGTGCGCGCCTACCGCGACCGCCGTACCGGCGCCGACCACGTCGCGATCATCGCGGGCGAGCCGGCGGCGGATCCGCGCGGCGCGATCGTCCGCGTGCACTCCGAGTGCCTCACCGGTGAGGCCTTCGGATCGCTCAAGTGCGAGTGCGGGCCCCAGCTCGACGCCGCGCTCGAGGCGATCCAGGACGAGGGCGGCGTGGTCATCTACCTGCGCGGCCACGAGGGCCGGGGCATCGGCCTCATCAACAAGCTGCGTGCATACCGACTGCAGGAGGACGGCCTCGACACGCTCGACGCCAACCTCGCGCTCGGGCTCCCGATCGACGCCCGCGACTACAGCGCCGCGACCGCGATCCTCGCGGACCTCGGCATCGACACGGTGCGGCTGCTCACGAACAACCCCGAGAAGGTCCGCCAGCTCGAGGCCCGCGGCATCCGTGTCTCCGAGCGCGTGCCGCTGGTCGTCGGCGTCGGAGCCGGCAACGCCGGATACCTCCAGACCAAGCGCGCCCGCATGGGGCACGCGATCGACGATCGGCAACTGGCCGACACCTCGACGGAGCTCAGCGGAACGGCCGCTGATCCCGAGACCATCCTGGAAGGACACGCATCGTGAGCGGCAAGGGCTCCCCCGACCTCGACATCGACGGCACCGACATCCGGGTGGTGATCGTCGCGGGCAGCTGGCACGAGGAGATCTCGAACGGGCTGATCGCGGGCGCGACGCGCGCCCTCGAGGCATCCGGTGCGTCGCACGAGCTCATCCGGGTGCCCGGGAGCTTCGAGCTGCCCGTGGTCAGCAAGGCGGCCCTCGAATTGGGCGCCGACGCGGTCGTCGCCCTCGGGGTGATCATCCGAGGCGGCACGCCGCACTTCGAGTACGTCTCAGCGGCGGCGACCGACGGCCTCACGCGGGTGGCGCTCGACACGGGCAAGCCGGTCGGCTTCGGGGTGCTCACGCTCGACGACGAGCAGCAGGGGCTCGACCGTGCCGGCCTCCCGGGCTCGAAGGAGGACAAGGGCCGCGAGGCGGCCGAGGCGGCGATCGCCACGGTGCGCGCGCTGCGCAGCCTGACCGGATGAGCCCGCGGCATCCGTCGTTCGATTGATTCCGGCCCGACCCCCGGCCGTCGGCTGGCGCCGAGGCTCTCGCGGCTCCTAGGCTCGGGGCATGGACATCCTTCGCATCATCCTCCTGATCCTGCACTTCGTCGGCCTCTCGATGCTCCTCGGGGGCTTCCTCGTGCAGGCGAAGGCCGTCGCACAGGGCAAGGGCACAGTGGTGCGGGCGATGATCGACGGCGCGCTCACCCAGTTGATCACCGGGCTCCTCCTCGTCGCGACCATCGAGATGGGCGACCTGGGCGACGTGAACAACGTGAAGATCGGCGTGAAACTCGTCATCGCGATCGTCATCACGGTGCTCGTCTTCATGTACCGCAAGAGGACCCCGGCGCCGTCGTGGGCGCTGTGGACGATCGGCGGGCTGACGCTCGCGAACGTCATCATCGCGGTCGCGTGGCGATGAGGGGGTCGGGCATCCGGTTTCCGGATCGTATACGACAGGCGTAAACTTGTCCGGTTGCCACAAGCGACCGTTCCTCGATCCGCACGCCGACCCCGTCCGACCGACGTCCCCGTGCGGCTCCATCGATTCAACGGAGCCTTCCGCACGACATGTCCTCTCCAGATACCTCGACCTCTCCGGCGGCAACCGCAGCACCCGCCAACCCGCGCAGCCGGGTCGTACTCGCCAGCCTCATCGGCACGACCATCGAGTTCTACGACTTCTACGTCTACGCCACCGCGGCGGTGCTCGTCTTCCCGCACCTGTTCTTCCCGACCGGTGACCCGACGACGGCCCTGCTGTCGTCGTTCGCGATCTTCGGTGCCGCCATGGTGGCCCGCCCCCTCGGCGCGATCTTCTTCGGCCACCTCGGCGACAAGCACGGCCGCAAGGCCACCCTCGTCGGCGCGCTGCTCACCATGGGAATCGCGACGTTCCTCATCGGCGTGCTGCCTACCTACGCCCTCGTCGGCTGGTTCGCCCCGCTGCTGCTCGTCATCCTCCGCCTCGCGCAGGGCTTCGCGCTCGGCGGCGAGTGGTCGGGCGCGGCGCTCGTGGCGACCGAGAACGCTCCCGCGGGCAAGCGCGCCTGGTACGGCACGTTCCCGCAGCTCGGCGCCCCGCTCGGCTTCATCATCGCGAACGGCCTCTTCCTGATCATCGCCGCGATGCTCCCGTCGGACGACCCGACCCGGCCGTCGCAGGCGTTCCTCGACTGGGGTTGGCGCATCCCATTCCTGTTCTCGATCGTCATGGTGGCGGTCGGCCTGTGGGTCCGACTGCGGCTCGTGGAGTCGGCGGCGTTCTCGAAGGCGTCGAAGGAGGGCAGGCTCGCGAAGCTGCCGCTCGCCACGGTCTTCCGCAAGTACTGGAAGCAGCTCATCCTCGGAACGTTCTTCATGCTCGCCACGTACGTGCTCTTCTACCTCATGACCACGTTCTCGCTCAGCTACGGACGCGCAGCCGTCGAACCGACCGACGGGTCGCTGCCCGGACTCGGGTACTCGTACAACACATTCGTGCTGATGCTGATCGCCGGTGTCGTGTTCTTCGGCATCTTCACCCTCGTGTCGGGGCCGTGGGCCGACCGCTGGGGCCGCCGCAAGACCCTCATCTGGGTGACGGTCGGCATCATCGCGTTCGGCCTCGCCTGGGTGCCGCTGCTCGGTGCGGGCTTCATCGGCGTCATGGCCTGGCTCATCATCGGCTTCACCCTCATGGGACTGACGTTCGGACCGATGGGCGCACTCCTGCCCGAGCTGTTCCCCACGAACGTGCGGTACACCGGCTCGGGCATCTCGTACAACGTGTCGTCGATCCTCGGCGCGGCGGTCGCACCGTTCATCGCGGTCGCGCTGTGGCAGGCCGGCGACGGCAGCCCCTTCTGGGTCGGCGTGTACCTCGCGGGCTCCGCGGTCCTCACGCTCATCGCCCTCCTGCTCTCCACGGAGACGAAGGACGTCGACTACGACGCTCCGGGCGACGACGCCGAGAACCAGCTCGCCGAGGGCCGGGCCGAGGCCGCGGCGCTCTGAGGATCGGACCGCTCGCCCACGAGGGCGGATGCAGGGCGGATGCCGCGACCGACGGGTTCGCGGCATCCGCCCTCGCGCCGTCATGATCGAGATCCTCGAGACGTCTCGAGACCCCTTCTCGACGTGCGGCCCCCGGCGTAGCATGGCCCGCGACAGGGGCCGCCGAGTCATCCGCCGGCAGTCGTCGACGCTCGGCCGCCCGGGACGGCGAGCGAGTGATGAACATGACGATGGACATGATGAAGGGCGCCATGTCGTCGTCGGACATGCCCATGAAGGACATGGACCCGTCGATGATGCAGGAGTGTATCGAGGCCGTCTCAGCGTGCTCGCAGGCGTGCATCATGTGCGCCGACGCTGATGCGGGCGAGGGCATGGGTCGATGCGCCGGGCTCTGCGCGAACTGCGCCGACGTCTGCGACACCATGGTGCGCATGCTGCTCCGCATGAACGGCATGGACATGCAGGTCACCATGTCGATGATGCAGACGACGGTCATGATGTGCCGGGCCTGCTCGGCGGAGTGCATGAAGCACGCGGAGATGAGCGAGCACTGCCGCATGTGCGCCATGGCCTGCGATCAGGCGGTCATGGCCATGGAGAAGATGATGGGCGCGATGAGGGAGTCGATGCCCACGGCCTGAGTCGCCGGATTCAGGCGTCGGCGACGCTCCAGCGTGAGCCGCCGAGTGCCAGCACGCCGTACACCTCGTGCAGCGCGACGGGCTCGCCGGGGCGAAGCGCGCCTCGGAATGCGTCGTGGTGCCAGACGCGGTGCACGTCCCCGCCATCGAATTCGGCGAGGGTGGCGAAACCGTCGTCGTCGACATTCGCGACGATCGCGTCGATCCACCTGCTCGGGGTGGCCGCCGCGAGCCGCTCCTGCATCGGGTGCACGCCGTGTCCGGGGCGTCGACTCTCGCACGTCGCCGCCGTCTCGCAGCCGCGCATGCCCATGACCTCGCCCGTGCGGGGCTCGGTGGCGGCGTGCGGCTCGCGGTACGGCATGAGGACTCCTCGGTCTCGGATGCCGCAACGATACGCGCGTGGCATCCGGATGTCGCTGCGGCACGTCACACATCGAAACACTCGCCGACGCCTTGGTCGTGGCCTCGACCCGGGCAGCGGGCCAACCCGGACGCCGTCGTAGCATGACCTCATGCAGACCACTCCGCCCGCGATCCGGGTCTCCGACGAGGTGCGCTCCGCGGTCGACGAGGGTCGTCCGGTCCTCGCACTCGAGTCCACGATCCTGACCCACGGGCTGCCCCGGCCCCGCAACCTCGAGGTGGCGCTCACGTCCGAAGCCCAGGTGCGCGACACCGGCGTGGTCCCGGCGACGATCGGCGTCGTCGACGGCGTGCCGGTCGTCGGGCTCACTCGGGCGGAGATCGAGCGGCTCTGCACGTCGGCCGAGGTCGTGAAGGTCAGCGTGCGCGACCTCCCGATCGTGCGAGCGCAACGCAGGGACGGCGGCACCACGGTGGCCGCCACCGCGTGGCTGGCGCACCGCTGCGGCATCCGGGTCATGTCCACCGGGGGCCTCGGCGGCGTGCACCGCGGCGCCGCCGAGACGTTCGACGAGTCGGCCGACCTCACGACCCTCGCCGCGACGCCCATCACGCTGGTGAGCGCGGGGGTGAAGTCCATCCTCGACATCGGCGCGACGCTCGAACGCCTCGAGACCCTGAACATCCCGGTGGTGGGCTTCCGCACGAACCGGTACCCGGGCTTCTACGTCGCCGACTCGGGGTTCGGCCTCGACTACCGGATCGAGAGCCCGGCGGATGCCGCAGAGCTCGCGCGAGCCCGCGACGAGCTGGGTCTCCCGGGCGCCGTGCTCGTCGCCAACCCCGTGGACGCGGCGAAGCAGCTCGACCCCGAGTTCCACGACCGCGTCCTCGGGGAGGCGCTGGCTGCGGCATCCGACGCTGGAATCAGCGGCCACGACACGACCCCGTTCCTGCTCGACCACGTGCAGCGGGCCACGGGCGGACGGAGCCTCGAGGTGAACCTCGAGGTGTACCGGGGCAACGTCGCCCTCGGCGCGGAGATCGCACGTGCCGTCGCCGCGTGACCCGGTGCTGGCCGTGGTCGGCGACCTCGTCGAGGACATCGTGGTGTGGGCGGGCGAACCGGTCCGCTCCGCCACCGACACTGCCGCACGGGTCTTCCGAGCCCGCGGCGGCAGCGGCGCGAACGTGGCAGCCCTGGCCGCTCCCCACGTCTCGGCCCGGTTCATCGGCAGGGTCGGGGCTGATGCCGCGGGCGAAGCGCTCGTCGCCGACCTCGCCGCGCTCGGGGTCGACGTCCGGGCGCAGCGCGACGGTCGCACCGGAACGGTCGTGCTGCTCGTCGACGCGGAGGGCGAACGCACGATGTTCCCCGACCGCGCCGCCGCGGCCCGGCTCGAACGGGTCGACGACGCCTGGCTCGACGACGTCGCGTGGCTGCACCTCCCCGCCTACGGGTTCGAGCTGGAGCCGATGCGGAGCGAGATCGTGCGGCTCGCCGGGGTCGCGCACTCGGCCGGCGCGCGCGTGTCGGTGGATGCGTCGTCGACCGGCCTGCTCGCCGCGCTCGGCGTCGACCGTGCGCTCGGGCTGATCCGACGCATGGCTCCCGACGTGCTCTTCGCCAACGAGGACGAGGCCGCGCAGCTCGCGCTCACGGGTGGTGGCACGGTCGCGGCATCCGTCGCCCCCGTCGTGGTGATCAAGCACGGACCGCTGCCGACGGACGTCGTCGACGCGGGCGAGCTGGTCGCGCGCGTGGACGTGCCGCCCGTCGCCGACATCCGCGACCTCACCGGGGCGGGCGATGCGTTCGCGGCCGGGTTCCTCGCGGCCACCCTCGATGGGGCGGATGCCGCGACCGCGTGTGTCGCCGGGCACGCCCTCGCGGCATCCGTGCTCGCGAACCCCGGCGCGCACGCGACGCCGACCACCACCCCGCGCTGACGACGAGCGCCGTCGCGCGAGTCAGACGAGACGCAGCTCGGCGTCGATCGCCGCTGCCGTCGCGAGCAGCCTCGGCAGGTATTCCGCCGTGACGTGTTCGACCGTGTCGCGGGTCGCGCTCGTCGACACGTTGACGGCCGCGACGACGGAGCCGTCGCGCCCGTGCACGGGCGCCGCCACGGAACGCAGGCCGGGCTCGAGCTCGCCGTCGACGAGCGCCCACCCCTGCTCGCGCACTCGGGCGAGCTCGCCGCGCATCGCCTCCGCATCGGTCACCGTTCGCGCGGTGAGGGCGGAGAGGTCGGATGCCTCCAGCACGCCGATCGCGTCGGACTCGGGCAGCCCGGCGAGCAGGACCCGTCCCATGCTCGTGGCGTACGCGGGGAACCGGGTCCCGATCGTGATCCGCACGCTCATGATCCGGCGCGTGGGCACGCGGGCGATGTAGACGATGTCGGTGCCATCGAGCACGGCCGCCGAGACCGACTCGTCGACGCCGCGCGACAGCCGCTCGAGGTGCGGCTGGACGATCTCGGGCAGCGACAGGGCCGACAGGTAGCTGAATCCGAGCTCGAGCACGCGCGGCGTGAGTGCGAACCGCGCGCCGGCCGCGGAACCGGAGCCGGTCCCACCCGACGCGCGCACGTATCCCAGCGTCTCGAGCGTGCGCAGGAAGCGCCGTGCCGCGGCTCGGGGCATGTCCGCCCGGCGCGCGACCTCGCTGAGGCCGAGCTCGGGGTGGTCGGCGTCGAACGCGCGGATGACCGCCAGCCCGCGGGCGAGGGACTGCACGAAGTCGCCCGGCGCCGCGTGCGTCGCGAGGTCGACGGATGCCTCGTCCATCGCGCTCACGCCGTGCCCCTATCGCTCGAGGACGACGGCGAGCCCCTGGCCCACGCCGATGCAGATGGCGGCGACCGCCACACCGCCGCCGCGCCGCTTCAGCTCATGCGCCGCGTGCCCGACGATACGGCCGCCCGAGGCGCCGAGCGGGTGTCCGATCGCGAGCGCGCCGCCGTGGATGTTGACGCGCTCGGGGTCGAGGTCGGGCCAGCCCTGGAGGTCGGCGAGCGACTGCGACGCGAAGGCCTCGTTGAGCTCGACGAGGTCGACGTCCGCCCAGGTCTTCCCCGCGCGCGCCAGCGCCTTGTTCGCGGCCTCGATGGGGGCGAGCGGGAACACGTCGGGATCGACGGCGTGCGCGGCCCGACCGGCGATCCGAGCGAGCGGCTCGCCCGGCAGCACGCCTTCGCCGGCAAGCAGCACCGCCGAGGCGCCATCGTTGATCGGCGAGGAGTTGCCGGCGGTCACGGTGCCGTCGCCGTCGGGTGCGAAGAGCGCCCTCAGACCCGCGAGCTTCTCCATCGACGTGTCGTCGCGGATGCCCTCGTCGCGTGCGAGCTCGGCACCTGGGACCTGCACGATCTCGCCGTCGTAGATGCCGTCGGCCCATGCCTTCGCGGCGAGCCGGTGCGAGCGCACGGCGAACTCGTCCTGCGCCTCGCGCGAGATGCCCCATTCCCGAGCGACCTTCTCAGCCGATTCGCCATTGCTGATCGTCCAGTGCTTCGGGAAGGCCGGGTTCACCATTCGCCAGCCGATGGAGGTGTTCCAGAGCGTCTGGTTGCCGACCGACGGCCAGGCTCGCGAGGACTT
>DASUVU010000069.1:0-4865 GCA_036378815.1 Agromyces sp.
TACGACCTCGACAACGAGAAGATGCTCGAGGTGCTCCGCATCGGGCGCGAGAAGATCAGCGACAAGGGCATCGCGTCGGCGGCGAAGCGCGTCGACCCGCTGCGTGCGCAGACCGGGCTGCCGCGCGCCGAGATCATCGAGCGCCTGAAGCAGACGTTCGCCACGCTGTACGGTGCGACGACCGGCTCGGTGACCGACGACGAGCTGGCCGAGGCCGAGGAGCTCGTCGAGACGAAGTTCTCGACGCGGGAGTGGCTCTACCGCGTGCCCTGACGCGGGTGGATCGGGCGACCCGCGTGCAATGCCCAGCGTTCCCTCTGTACAATCGCCCGGGTGGACTGGTGGATATGGATCGCCCTCGGCGTGCTCGTCGTGGGCCTCCTGGTGCTCGCCGTGAAGCGACGCTGGATCGACCTGTCCGACAAGACGCGGCGCGGCGGCGGTGCCGGCGGCGTCATGATGATCGGCGACGAGGTCTTCGCCCCGCGCAAGCACGAGGCGCAGGTCGAACTCGACCGCCAGAGTCGCCTGCCCGCTCCGGCACCGCTTCCGGGCGACGGCGACAAGGGCATCGCGTTCGCGGCGGATGACGCCGACGACGACGATCCCGATCGGTTCCGCGGGCGCATCCGCCTCGACGTCGACCGCCGCTGAGCTCTCATTCTCGAGTTGCCCGAATTTCGTGAGAATCGGGCAACTCGGTGTTCGCCTCAGACGCGCTGATTCTCGGGTTGCCCGAATTTCGTGAGAATCGGGCAACTCGGTGTGAGCGTGAGCTGCCCCGAGTCCCGTGCGCGCGCTCGTCACCTCCCTGCGAGGAGCCGCGACGCCACCACCGCGCCCACTGCGAGCGCCCCGAGCGCTGCCGCCGCGAACGCCGCCGCGACCAGCGCCGACGCGTCATCGAAGACGCCGCCGAGCACGGCCCCGATGGCGATGCCTCCATTGAAGAAGACGACCATGAGCGCGCTCGCCGTCGCACGGAGCGCCGGGGACGCGACGCCGAGCAACCGCGCCTGGAGCAAGGCGGGCAACCCGCCGATCGCGAGGCCCCAGAGGAGCAGTGCGGCCACCCCCGCGGGCGTGGTCCGTGGCATGAGTCCGAGCACCGCGAGCGCCGCGGCGAACAGCGCCGTCATCACGACGAGGGATGCCACGGGCCAGCGGTCTGCGGTGAACGCGGCGATCACGAGACCGCCGATCCCGGCGACGCCGAACCCGAGCAGGAGCGGGCCGATCCAGGAGGACGGCAGCCCCGCGGCATCCGTCAGGTACGGCGAGATGTAGGTGAAGAGCGTGAAGCTCGCGGCCGCGATGAGTGTGCACGCGATGGCCGCGGCGAGCACCGGCCGGAATGAGCGGTCGAGCCGACGCCCGCTCGACTCGGGGGCGATGGCCGGTGACGCGGGCAGGCGGCGATGGATCACGATGGCGACCACCGCCAGCGAGAGCGCGAGCCCGGCGAACACGATTCGCCAGTCTGCGACCTGGCCCACGACCGTGCCGAGGGGGATGCCGGCGACGGTCGCTCCCGAGGCGCCCGCGCTGACGACGGCGACCGTGCGCCCCGATGCGCTCGGAGCCACGAGCGACGTCGCGTACACCATCACCACCGACCAGAACGCTCCGTGGGCCACGGCCGCGCCGACCCGTGACGCGAGCGCGATCTCGTACGTCGGCGCCATGGCGGTGAGGGCGTTGGCCACGGCCATCACGGCGAGGGCGACGACGATGAGCGTGCGCCGATCGACTCGCGCCGTCAGGCGGACGACCGGGAGACTCGCCACGATGATCGTGAGCGCCCACAGTGACACGAGCTGCCCGATCGCCGATGCCGAGACGCCGAACTCGGCGCTCATCGCGGGCAGCAGCCCGGCCGGGATCATCTCGACGGTGACCGTGGCGAAGACGGCGAACGCGAGCGTGAGCAGGGCGAACCATGGCGTCCGCGTCGCCGGGACGGCTGTTCGGAGGGCGGTTGTCTGTGACATACTGCGAGGCTAAACTTTGACATCAATGTGAAGGTCAAGTCCTTCGGAGGATCCAGTGAAGATCGGTGAGTTGTCACGTCGCACGCGAGTGCCCACTCGCATGCTGCGGTACTACGAGGAACAGGGCCTGCTCTCGTCCGAGCGGCTCGCCAATGGCTATCGCGACTATCCCGAGGGCGCGGTCGACCAGGTCGAACTGGTGCGCGGCCTCATCTCCTCGGGCCTGCCCACGAGGCTCATCAGCACGATGCTCGGCATGGAGGGCGTCGAGGGCGAGGAGCTGGCGCGCACCTGCTCGAGGAATCTCGCCGAGAGCCTGGCCGACGAGCTCGACACGCTCGAGTCCAAGATCGCGTGCCTCACGCGCAGCCGCGACACGGTGCGCGGGTTCCTGGCGCGCACTCGGCACGCCGAAGTGATCGGAGACGCCCGCCTCGTGCTCGGCGAGGTGCCGTCGTAGGCGGCGTGCGGCATCCGACCGCCGCACCGCTGCTGCTCGAGCGATCTCGCGCTACCGCCCGGTGACCGTCGCGGCGATCTTCGCGCCCCACTCCTTCGCGCGCGCCTCCTCGCCGTCGGCGAGCGGACCGCCGTAGCCGTGCACGCCGAACGTCTCGGGCTTCGCCGCGGGTTCGAGTCCACGGCCCACGAGCCGCTTCATCGCCTTCTTGGCGGCGGAGCCGGGCAGGCGCGGCGAGACGGTACGCGTGTCGAACGTGGCGACCCGGACCGCGCGCGACGGCGGGGCCAACTCCAGGATCCACTCCCGGATGCCTCGAACCGGGATGGTCGTGGCACCCTGTTGCCGCGCCGACTCCCGCGTCGAGGGCGTCGTCATCGAGAACGCGTGCGTCGGCCCGCCGACGATCAGCAGGTCGATGTCGTCGGGGATCGCCGCGGGTGCATCGACCACGGAGACGACCTGGGCGTCGTCGCCGACGCCGGCCGCGGCCGCCCTCGCGATGGTCTCGGTGTTCCCCCAGATCGATTCGTACACCACCAGTGCCCGCATGATCGCCCCTCCGTGTGTGACCGGCTCGAACACCCATCAGGGTAGGCGCGACGCGAGCGCGCGGCGAGGACCTTCGGCCTTCGGGCCCGCACCGCTGGCAGACTGGTGCCCGTGGCATCCGACGAACCGAACCGCATCATCCACGCGGACAACCTCGCCGTGCTGCCGACCCTCCCCGCTGGGCGCTTCACGCTCGTCTACCTCGATCCGCCGTTCAACACCGGGCGTGCGCAGTCCCGGCAGTCGACCCGTCACGTTCGGCTGACGGCGACGGATGCCGCGTCGTCCGCGGCATCCGGAACCATCACGGGCTTCGCGGGCAAGCGCTACGAGCGCATCCGCGGCGACCTGCTGCGCTACGACGACCGCTTCGACGACTACTGGGCCTTCCTCGAGCCGCGGCTCGTGGAGGCGTGGCGCCTGCTCGCCGACGACGGCACCCTGTACCTGCACCTCGACTACCGCGAGGCGCACTACGCGAAGGTGCTGCTCGACGCGCTGTTCGGGCGGGAGTGCTTCCTCAACGAGCTGATCTGGGCGTACGACTACGGCGCCAAGGCGAAGCGGCGCTGGCCGACGAAGCACGACACGATCCTCGTGTACGTGAAGGACCCCGAGCGGTACTGGTTCGACTCGTCGGCGGTCGACCGCGAGCCGTACATGGCACCCGGGCTCGTCACCCCAGAGAAGGCCGAGCTCGGCAAGCTGCCGACGGATGTCTGGTGGCACACGATCGTGTCGCCGACGGGCCGTGAGAAGACGGGCTACCCGACGCAGAAGCCCGAGGGGATCCTGCGCCGCATCGTGCAGGCGTCGACGCGCGAGGGCGACTGGGTGCTCGACTTCTTCGCGGGGTCGGGCACGACCGGCGCGGTCGCCGCGACCCTCGGCCGCCGCTTCGTGCTCGTCGACGAGAACCCCGAGGCGATCGACATCATGAAGGGCCGGTTCACGGATGTCGCGGGCGTCGTGTTCGAGGACGGCCGGGTCACCTCAGCCGGCTGACGAGCGCCCGGCGCACGGCGCCCGACGCCAGCGCCCTTCGACAGGCTCAAGGACCGGCTCAGGTGGACTCGCGCACCACGAGGCTCGTCGGCAGCAGCGTCGCCTGCGGAACCTCCTCGCCGTCGATGAGCCGCACGAGGGTGCGCGCCATCTCGGCGCCCATCTCGACCGAGGGCTGGTGCACGGTCGTGAGCGGCGGCATCGCGGTGGCGGCGTAGCGGTCGTCGTCGAAGCCCACCACGGCGATGTCGCCCGGCACCGTGCGCCCCGCTTCGGCGATCGCCGAGTACGCCCCGATCGCCATCTGGTCGTTCGCCGCGAACACGGCATCGATCGTCGGCTCGCGTTCGAGCAGGCGCCGCATCGCGATCGCGCCCGACGCGGGGCTGAAGTCTCCGTGCTCGATGCCCGCGGGGGAGAGGCCCGCACGCTCGAGCGCGTCGGTGAACCCGTGCAACCGGTCGACCCCCGGCGGCATGTCCTGCGGGCCGGCGATCGTCGCGATCCGCGTGCGCCCGCGCTCGACGAGGTGCTCGGTCGCGAGCGACGCGCCGTGGGTGTTGTCGACGTCGACCGTGTGGTTCACGCTCTCGGTGGGGTCGAGCGGACGCCCGCCGAAGACCACGGGGAGCGAACGGCTGACGTTCGCGTACGAGTGGTCGCCCGTGTGGTGCGACACGACGAGGGCACCGTCGACGTTGCCGCCGAGGAGGTAACGCCGGGTCCTGTCGATGTTCGCCTCGGACTCGATGAGCATCGAGAGGGTGTACTCGGTGTCGGCGAGCGCGAGACCGACCCCCTGCACCAGGGTCGCGAAGAACGGATCATTGAAGACGCGCGCCGTCGACTCGGGCACG
>DASUVU010000070.1:0-2495 GCA_036378815.1 Agromyces sp.
CACGACCTCAGCGCCCGTTGACCTTCTCAACCTGCATCACGAGGATCACGCGGTCGGCCTTGTCGGCCGGCGCCGCGGCATCCGGCTCGCCGTAGCGGTTCGCGAGGTGCACGTAGAACGCGCCCTCGGGGTCGGGCACGACCTCGGCGAGGCTGCCGCGCACCTCGACGTAGCGGTGCGGGTTCTCGGGGTCGAGCGCCTCGAGCGTCATGCCCGGGTGGTGCTGCAGGTTGCGGAACTTCGCCCGCTTCGTCGTGTGCGTGAAGCGGATGACCCCCGCTTCGCGGTCGAACTCGAACCACATCGGGTTCACCTGCACGCCGCCGTGCTTCCGGACGGTGGCGAGGTGCCCGTAGACGGGGGCGTCGAGGATGCGGGCGAAGTGGTCGGTGAGTCCGTGGGTCATCCCTCCAGTCAAGCGCACCGCGGCATCCGTCTCGTGCACTGCGGATGCCGCAGGATCAGCGCAAGGCGACCCGGATCAGTTGCCCGTCCAGGGCGCGCGCCAGCCGCCGAGGTCGGCGGCGACCGACTCGGCCTCCGGCGGACCCCACGTGCCCGGCTTGTAGGTGTGCACGGGCGGCGGCGAATCGAGCAGCGGCTGCAGCACGCGCCAGGCCGCCTCGACGGTGTCCTGCCGGGCGAAGCGCGGCGTCGCGCCGATGAGGGCGGCGTGCAGCAGCACCTCGTAGGGGGTGGGCCCGTCGCCGCCCTCCGACGCGAACTCCATGTCGAGCTGGACGGGGCTCGGGAGCGGGGCATCCGCTCGCTTCGCATTGAGCACGATGCGCACGCCGGTGTTCGGGTCGAGCCGGAACACCAGTTCGTCGGGCGCGGTCGAGGCGTTCTGCATGCCGAATCCGAGCTTCGGCGACGGCTTGAAGACGAGTCGCACCTCGGTCTGCGTGAGCGGCAGCAGCTTTCCTGTTCGGATGAGGAAGGGAACGCCCGACCAGCGCCAGTTCTCGATCTCGAGCTGCAGCGCCGCGAACGTCTCGGTCGTGGAGTCGGGCGCGACGCCCGGGAGGTCGTGGTAGCCCTCGAACTGGCCGCGCACGTAGGTGCGCGGGTCGGCGGGCGCCATCGCGCGGAACAGCGAGGTCTGCATGTCCTGCAGCGTGGTCGGGTCGCCGCCCGCGGGCGCCTCCATCGCCATGGCGGCGACGACGAGCATGAGGTGGTTCACGACGACGTCGCGCAGGGCGCCGACGGGGTCGTAGAAGTGGCCGCGGTTCTCGAGGCCGAACTCCTCGGCCATCGTGATCTGCACGAACTTCACGTAGTTGCGGTTCCACACCGGCTCGAGCATGGTGTTCGCGAACCGCAGGTAGAGGATCTCCTCGAGGCCCATCTTGCCGAGGTAGTGGTCGACGCGGAACAGCTGCGACTCGTCGACGTACTGGTGCAGGTCGGCGGCGAGCGCACGGGCCGATGCGAGGTCGTGTCCGAACGGCTTCTCGACGATCACGCGGGCGCCCGTCACGAGCCCGGCGCCGGCGATGCCCTTGACGACGGTGGCGAACAGGTTCGGCGGTATCTCGAGGTAGAACACCGGATGCTGCTTGCCCTCGATCGCGGCGGCGACCTTGGTGAACGTGCTGTCGTCGGCGAAATCGCCGGAGACGTACCTGAAGCGAGCGGCCAGCCGCTTGAAGATGTCCTCGTCGAGCTGCTCCCCCGTCGCGACGATCGACGTGCGGGCGTACTCGATGAGCTGGTCGACGGTCCAGTCGTCGACGGCGACGCCGACGATCGGCACGTCGAGCATGTTCCGGCGCTCGAGGCGGTAGAGCGAGCGGAACGTCATGACGCGCGCGAGGTCTCCCGTGAGCCCGAAGATCACGAGCACGTCGCCGCGGGCGCCCATCCCGGCCTGTCCGCTCGCGAACATGCGGTCGGTCGGTGCGGTCGCGGCGGGTGTGCCGCCGGGCGATGCGGCATCGGACGTCGGGTTGGTCGCCGCTGAGGCATCGGTGGTCGGGTTGGTGGCGGCCGCAGCATCCGATGCCCCTGCTGATGCCGTGCCGTTCGATGCATCCGCGTTCGTCGCCATCGTGGCCCCCCGTCGCTCGGGCGGGCCTTCAGCGCCCGACCGCTCGTGGCCGATCGTCCCACGGCGTGGGCCGCGCCCGCCAGTGCAGAAGAGGGAGACGCCTAGACTGAACGGGCACTCGCGGGAGTGGTGAAATCGGCAGACACGCAGGATTTAGGTTCCTGTGCCTTCGGGCGTGAGGGTTCAAGTCCCTCCTTCCGCACTGGACCGGGGCGGCCCGGAGCGTGTCCTCAGACCCCCCCACGTCGTGTCTGATCACGCACCAACGTCGACGCGCTCTCGCTCGGGGGCGGGCAGCGGGGCCCAGTCCTCGGCTGGCTCAGGAACCAGGTTGAGTGTCCCGGTCATGCCAACGCCATCGGAGAGCCGTTCGAGCCACCCGCGGTTCAGGGTGGACCGTCGATTGCCGGAATAGACGAACTGAACCGCTGACCGCGGCGAG
>DASUVU010000071.1:0-4955 GCA_036378815.1 Agromyces sp.
TCGCGTCACCCGACTCGAGTCCCACGCACCAGGGCTTGTGCTCGCCCTCGGCCGCGATGTCCTCGGAGAGGGTCTTCAGCTCGTCGAGGGTCTTGGGGATCTCGTAGCCCTTCTCCTCGAACTCCTCGGGCGAGTACCAGACGTAGCCCTTGATGCTCGCCATGAGCGGAGCGGCGTAGAACGTGCCGTCGGCGGTGCCGTACTGCTTCCAGTCTTCGGACCAGAACTCGTCGACGTTGGCCTCGACCTCTTCGGACGCCGGGATGAGCCAGCCGCCGGCCGCGAGCCGCTGCAGGAGGCCGGGCTGCGGAACGATGCCCACGTCGGGAGCGTTGCCGCCCTCGGCGAGCACGGCGATCTGCGCCTCGAATTCACTGGAGCCCTGGTAGTCGACGGTGATGCCGGTGCAGGTCTCGAAGTCGGACCACGACTCGTCGAGGCGGTCTGCCTCGAGGTCGAGGATGGTGCCGGCGACCGTGACATCGGCGTCTTCGAACGTGCCGTACTGCTCGTAGGGGCCGCAGTCGACGTCGGCGGCGTCTTCGTTCGCAATATCGCCCGTACAGGCGGTCAATGCCAGGCCGGCCGCAGCGGCCACCGCCACCGGAGCCAGCCAACGGCGATGCCGTGTGAGTCTCATGTCATCTCCTCATCGAGGTTGCGTGTGGTGCAGGAGGGAGCCGGAACCGGTTCCAGCCTCCACGCTAGGTCAAGCGGCCGCTTCGTCACAAGGGACGCGAGGTCACGGTTCGGACACCAAGCGACCGATGGCGCGGTTTCTGGGTGAGAGCGCTCACATGAGCACGTCGGATGCCGCGTCGCGACGTCGGCGGTGGCATCCGGAACCGGTTCCACAATGTGGCCTTCGAGCACTACACTGCAACCGGGCAGCCCGACGGAAGGAGGGCGCGGATGGCCGCGATCGGCGATGTCGCGCGCCTCGCAGGAGTGTCGAAGGCCACCGCGTCGCGGGCCCTCAGCGGGCGCGGCTATGTCGCGGACGGGACTCGGCGCAAGGTCGAGGCCGCCGCCGCAGAGATCGGCTACATCGCCTCGCCGGATGCCGCGAGCCTCGTCACGGGGCGCACGAAGAACGTGGGCGTGGTCATCCCGTTCGTGAACCGGTGGTTCTTCGGCGAGGTCCTGGAGGGCATCGAACGGGCCCTGCTCAGCGCCGGGTACGACCTCACGCTCTACAACCTCGGCGGCCGAGGACCCGAGCGGGCACGGGTCTTCGACTTCTTCCTGGCTCGCAAGCGAGTCGATGCGGTCATCGCCGTGGGTGTCGACCTGACCGAGCACGAGGTCGATGCCCTCGAGCGCCGTGAGAAGCCGCTCGTCTGCCTCGGCGGCAGCGGCGGCGCGGCCGCCCGCCTGGTCGTCGACGACCGGGCCGTCGGCCAGCTCGCCACCGAGCACCTCCTCCACCTCGGCCACACCCGCATCGCGCACCTCGCGGGTGTCGATGCGTCGGCCCGACCCCACAGCGTGCAGGGACAGCGCCTGCAGGGATTCCTCGACGCGATCGCCGCAGAGGGTCTCGACGCCGGCGGCCGGGCCAACATCGTCGAGGCCGACGTGAGCATGCCGGGCGGGTACACCGGAGCCCTGCAGTTCCTGGGGCATCCAGGCAGTCGGCCCACCGCCCTGTTCGCGGCGTCCGACGAGATGGCCATCGGCGCCATCCGCGCGGCGGAGCGCCTCGGGATCTCGGTGCCGGCGGAGCTGTCGGTCATCGGCGTCGACGGGCACGAGTACGCCGAGATGTTCGACCTCACGACGATCGAGCAGTACCCCGGCGAGCAGGGGCGGCTCGCGGTCGACGTGGTGATGCGCCTGCTCGGCGAGGGCACGATCGCCGACCCGCTCCCCGACTCGGGCGCACCGCTGCCGACGCGACTCGTGGTGCGCGGCAGCACGACGAGCGCACCGCGCTGACGCGAGCCGGCTGCGGCCACTGGCGGCGTACGCCGCGGAGCCGTATGCTCCGGATCGGGCCGGCCCCTCCCGTCAGAACCCGACGAAGGAGGAGATCATGACCGCCGATGTCGCAACAGCCCCCACGACCGTGGAGGGAATCACGTTGCAGCGGCTCGCCCGAGCGGGCGGCTACCGAGGTCCGAACGACGGTGTCCCGGGACCGAACACCTGGAAGGGCCTCCAGCAGGTCGCCAAGGGATACGGCTATGCCGGACATCTCGACGGTGATCCGGGCCCGGCCACGTGGGATGCCCTGCAGCGGCTCGCCGCCAAGGGCGGGTACACCGGTCCGAACAATGGTGTGATGGGTACGGACTCCTGGAAGGGCGTCCAGACCGTTCTCGCGGGATTCGGCTACGCCGGCCCTGTCGACGGCATCCCCGGACCGGCCACGAACACGGCGCTCCAGGTCCTGGGCCGCATCGGCGGCTACTTCGGCCCCTATGACGGCATCCTCGGTCCCAAGTCCTGGCGAGGCGTGCAGACCGTGCTCACCGGGGCGGGGTATGCAGGCCCCATCGACGGCGTCCCCGGACCGAACACCTGGAAGGCGCTGCAGCGCATCGCCCAGCGAGGCGGCTACGCGGGGCCGATCGATGGGATCCCCGGTCCGAACACCTATGCCGGACTCGCGAAGCTCCTGTTGAAGAGCGAGAACGACTGAGACGGCCGACGACGGATGCCCCGTGCCGAACGAATCGGCACGGGGCATCCGTGTGATCAGGTGACGCAGGTCACCTCGAGTGCTCGTGCGTCCGACGAACGCGCGGGACTACTTGAGGGTGACGGTTGCGCCGGCCTCCTCGAGGGCGGCCTTCGCCTTGTCGGCGGTCTCCTTGTTCGCGCCCTCGAGCACGGCCTTGGGAGCACCGTCGACGACGGCCTTGGCCTCGCCGAGGCCGAGCGAGGTGAGCTCGCGCACGACCTTGATGACCTGGATCTTCTTCTCGCCTGCAGCCTCGAGGACGACGTCGAAGGAGTCCTTCTCCTCGACCTCTTCGACAGCAGCGCCACCGCCGGCGGCGGCGGGGCCGGCAACGGCGACGGGGGCGGCCGCGGTGACCTCGAAGGTCTCCTCGAACGCCTTGACGAACTCCGAGAGCTCGATGAGGGTCAGGCCCTTGAACTGCTCGAGCAGCTCTTCAGTGGACAGCTTTGCCATTTCTAATCTCCTTGTTGTGGTTACTCACCGCTCGAGAGGCTCGCGCCTACGCAGCGGACTCCTGCTTCTCACGCAGCGCGTCGACCGTGCGAACGGCCTTCGACAGCGGTGCGTTGAACAGATATGCGGCTCCGAACAGCGAGGCCTTGTAGGCGCCGGCGAGCTTCGCCAGCAGCACATCGCGGGACTCGAGGTCGGCGAGCTTGCCTACCTCTTGCGCGGTCAGCGGCTTGCCATCGAAATAGCCGCCCTTGACCACGAGGAGAGGGTGCGCCTTGGCGAAGTCGCGCAGTGCCTTCGCGACGGCGACCGGGTCACCGTGCACGAACGCGATCGCGGAGGGACCGGCGAGCTCGTCGTCGAACGACGAGATGCCGGCGTTGTTCGCCGCGATCTTGGTCAGCGTGTTCTTCACCACGGCGTAGCTCGCGTCCCCACTGATGGACTTGCGCAGCTCCTTGAGCTGGGCAACAGTGAGGCCGCGGTATTCGGTCAGCAGAACGGCGGTCGAGCTCTCGAACAGGTTCGTGAGTTCGGCAACCGCGGCTTCCTTGTTCGCCATGGCCACTCCTTGTGTCTTCAACGCGCATCGCGGTGGCGATGCACGGCCTGGGAGCGCTGGCAAAGAAAAAAGCTCCGGCGCAGTTGCGCGGAGCTCGGCCCGATCACTCGGAAAGTCTTCGTCACACCTGCGCGGGCCCCTGCTTTCGCAGGACTTCGGTCGCATTCGCCGACTGTGATCAACACAGCCTGCGCGCACGACAACCAGCGGTCTTCGGCTCCGTCAAGGGTAACGGATGCCGCGGTGACGGCCAAATCCCGCTGGTGACGGGCGCGGGCCGCGCGCGTATCGTGCAATCAGGGTGTCCCCCGATGCCGCCCGATCCGTCCGGATCAAGACTGTGCGCACGACGGGCGTTGTCCCCCGGCACTCGGTACGCGATGGCGCCCCCGAGCAAAGGATCACATCATGAGCACCGCATCGACCGTCGGCCGGCTTCCCGAGGGGCCGACCGGGCGGCAGATCATCACGTTCGACAACGTCGACCCGGGCACCGCGAGTCGCGAGGCGCGCGATGTCGCCGGACTCGATCTCACCGACTCGCGCGAGGTCGACGCGTTCGAGACGCTCGACGAGGTCGACGGCGACGGCGTCTATTTCGCGACGCTCGGCATCGCGGTCGTCGACTCGGCCCCCGAACAGCTCGGTGCACTCTCACGCGCGGTGGGCGATTCCACGAGCCCGGTCCTGGCGGTCGAGCCCGAGGTGTACGTGTACGCCTTCGACACGATCGACACGACCCCCGAGGTGGTCGACGAGGCATCCGTCGTCGAGACCGGTGAGGAGACCGAGGACGACGAGGTCGACGAGGCCGAGGTCTACGTCGACACGCCGACGTACACGTGGGGCCTCAAGGCCGTGCGCGCCATCCCGCCCATCCTCTACACGGCGCCGTGGACCGGCACGGGCATGCGGATCGCCGTGCTCGACACCGGCATCGACCTCGGGCACCCCGACTTCGCGGGCCGCGTCATCGCGAGCGAGAGCTTCATTCCTGGGCAGCCGGTGCAGGACGGGCACTCGCACGGCACGCACTGCGCCGGTACCGCGGCGGGCATCAAGTCGCCGGGGAGCGGTCGTCGCTACGGCGTCGCGCACCATGCGCGACTGCTCGTCGGCAAGGTGCTGTCGAACTCGGGCAGCGGCACGAGCGGGCAGATCCTCGCGGGCATCGACTGGGCCATCCGGCAGGGTGCGCACGTCATCTCGATGTCGCTCGGTTCATCGGTGGCCGTGGGCCAATCCCATTTC
>DASUVU010000072.1:0-12726 GCA_036378815.1 Agromyces sp.
CGCCGTCGTGTGCATCGCCCCCGAGACCATGCCGTCGGCCAGGCCGAGCTCGACCATCATGGTGCCGAAGTACGAGACGTCCTGCACGGTCTCGCGGGCCTGCTCGACGGTGATGCCCTTGTGCGCGCGCCGGCGGGTGTACTCGTCGGCGAACCGGAAGACGAGCACGGGGTCGTGGTTCGAGAGCACGGTCGCGCGCGAGATGTCGAGGCCGAGGCCGATCGCACGAGCACGGACCTCGATCTCCTCGCCGAGGATCGTGAGGTCGGCGACATCCCGCGCCAGGAGTGTCGCGGCGGCGCGGAGGATGCGATCGTCGTAGCCCTCGGGCAGCACGATGTGCTTGCGCTCGCGGCGCGCTCGTTCGAGCAGCCCGTACTCGAACATGAGCGGTGTCACGACGTCGGGCTCGGCGACGTCCAGCACGTCGAGCAGCGCCTGGCCGTCGACGTGCTTCTCGAACAGCGCCAGCGCCGTGTCGCGCTTGCGCTGTGATTCCGCGGCGAGACGACCGCGCGTGTGGGTGATCGCGAGCGCGGTGTCGTAACTGCCGAGGTCGGTGCGCACGATCGGCAGGCCCGCCTTGAGGCCGCCGATGAGCCGCTCCATGGCATCGGAGATCGGGAACCCGCCGTTCAGCACGATGCCCGACACCGACGGGAACGTCGCCGACCTCTGCGCCGTCAGCACGGCCAGCAGCACCTCGCTCCGGTCGGCCGGCACGACGACGACCGAGCCCTCGATGAGCCGCGTGAGCACGTTCTCCATCGACATGGCCGCCACGACCACGCCGAGCGCCTCGCGGTTGAGCAATTCCGCGTCGCCCGCGTAGAGCTCCCCATCGATGGCGTGCATGATCGTGCGCATGGACGGAGCGACGAGGTACTGGTCCTCGGGGATCGCCCAGACGACGATTCCTGGGGGGTGAGCAGGCGCCGGCGGCGCCGTCTCGAAACCCGCGACACCGGATGCCGCGGCATCCGTCGTCTGCGCATCGTTCGGGCGCGTGGCCGCGCCGACTGCGGCGATGATCTCGTCGAGCCGATCGGGATCCGCGCGATTCACGACGATGCCGAGGAGGCTCGCGTGCTCGCGGGTGAGCTCTTCGAGCGCGAGCTCGGTGAGCTGGGCGAGCTCATCGGGCGTGCGGGCGTCGGAGTAGCCGAGCCGGTCCGACCGACCGCGCCCCCGACCCGCAGTGACGCGCCCGCCGAGCACCAGGAGCACGGGCGCGCCGAGGTTCGCGGCGATGCGCGCGTTGTAGCCGAGCTCGGTCGGGCTCCCGACATCCGTGAAATCCGACCCGAGGATCACCACCGCGTCGCAGCGCTCCTCGACCGCCTTGAAGCGGCGCACGATGGTCTCGAGCGCCTGGTCGGGGTTCAGGTGCACGTCGTCGTACGAGACGCCCACCGCCTCGTCGTACTCGAGCGGCACGACGCCGTCTTGGGCGAGGAGCATCTCGAGCACGTAGTCCTGCTCCTGCGTGGACCGGGCGATGGGCCGGAAGACGCCGACCCTCGACGCCCGTCGGGCCAGGGTCTCGAGGGCGCCGAGCGCCACGGTCGACTTGCCCGTATTGCCCTCGGGCGAGCAGATGTACATGCGGTGCGCCACGGGCTCCAGCCTATTGGGCGGGCGTCGGATGCCGCGTGGCCGCGTCGCTCGACGCATCTCGGGAGTCGCGCCCTGGGCGCCGGTGATGCGGGTGCTCGCGCTCGGGTAGACTGTCCGAGGCTCCCCACGTGGCGCCATCCAGGCCAACTCCCCCAGGGCGGAAACGCAGCAAGGGTAACCGGGCTCTGGCGGGTGCGTGGGGGGTCCCAGGAGGATTCGCCTAGTGGCCTATGGCGCACGCTTGGAAAGCGTGTTGGGTGAAAGCCCTCGGGGGTTCGAATCCCCCATCCTCCGCCAACAGAACACCGAATGTCGTCCGACATCGCCTCCATGCGCGGGCGCGACCGTCCAGTCGCGCGAGACGACGAGGCTCAGGGTGATTCGTGGTTCGACGCCGGCCGGCCGTGGTTCGGCGCCGCCAGGCCGTGGTTCGGCGCCGGGAGGCCGTTGCTCCCCGCAACCGCCCGGTCGAGGGCGGCGACGGCGAATTCCCGACCCTGCGCGATGAGCTCGTCGGCCCGATGGAAGTCGAGCACGCGGGCCGAGTTCTTCGGCACGGTGATGTACACATCTGCCGGATACGCGGCCATGCGGTAGCTCGCGACGAGACTCTGCATCGCCTCGAGCGAGAGCTGCATGACGTCGAACATGCGCAGCCCCGCCGGGAGTTCGCCGAAGACATCCTCGACGCCCTGCTCCGCGGCGGTGACCGGCTCCGCGGCCTTTCCGCTGGAGAAGCGACGCGTCACCATGCGCACGATGTCGCGGTCGAGCACCCCCGCCGCCGTTCTCCGGAAGCGGTCGAACCAGTCCTCCGTCGGCTGCACCTCGGCCGACTCCCGCTCCGGCGCCGGCGTCCCGTTCGCCGGAGCCTCGCCCGACAGGGCCACCGCGATCGTGAGATCCGCCCTCGCGGCGGCAGTCGGTGCAAGGGGCACCGGGTTCAGGAGGCCGCCGTCGGCGAGCAGTCTCCCATTGAGCATGACCGGCGTGATGAAGCTCGGCAGCGCGATGGACGCACGAATCGCGACGTCGACCGGGCCGTTCTGGAACCAGACCTCCTTCCGGGCGATCAGGTCGGTGGCCACCGCCGTGTAGGCGATGGGAAGGTCCTCGATGCGCGCGCCGCCGAGCAGCTCGCTCACGCGCTGCATGATCTTCTCCGCCCGGATCGCGCCGGGCGCCTTGATGCGCGGGTCGAGCAGGCGAACGACGTCACGTTGCGTCAGCGTGCGCACCCACTCGGTGTACTGGGGCAGCACACCGGCCGCGTACAGTCCGCCCACCGCCGCACCCATGGAGCTTCCCGCGACGGAGACGATCTCGTATCCACGCTCCTCGAGCACCTGGATGACGCCGATGTGCGCGTACCCGCGCGCGCCCCCTGAGCCGAGTGCCAGGGCGACTCGCGTCGGTTCAGACATCCGACCGCCTCCTCACGCGTCCTGGGTGCGCCCCGTGTTCGACGCGCACCCGATGCGCACCAACTTACTCACCGGCGCGGGACGGCGAGGGAGGAGACGACGGCGCCAGGCCCCTGGGCGACGCCGCTATTCGGGCGCGTCGCGGGTGCGGCATCCGTCGTGTCCTCATTAATGCCGAATGGCGGCGCACATCGCGCCCGCGCATGATGTGAGAGATGTCAGCGGCGCCGATGGACACAAGGAGTGGGGACGCAGGGGGCTCCTCCATCGGCGCCGCGACAGTTCGGGGCCGCGGCCTCAGGGTGCTCATCCTGAGGCCGCGTCGCACGCTCGGGCGGAGCATCGGGTTGCCGTTCATCGCGCTGGTGCTCCCGCTGCTCGCGGCGGAGCTCTGGCTGCTCGATCCCGAGGGGGCGTGGCCGCTCGTCGCATGGACGGCGGCCATCATCGCCGCGCTCGTGGTCGCAGCCTGGATCGCCTACCAGCGGACCCAGGTGGCGATCAGCGCCTACGGCATCGTGGAGCGCGGATTCTTCGGCGGCGTCTACACGACCGCCGTCCGCGACGTGGCCGGCGTGCTCCGCGTGCGGGTGTATCGCGGGAACAGCCTCGACACCTCGCAGGAGCTCTTCGTCGTGAACCGCGCAGGGCGCGGGGTCTTCCGCATGCGAGGGAGGTTCTGGACCACCTCCGACATGGACCAGGTCGCCGGAATCCTCGGCGTCGAGGAGACCGTGCGACCCGACCCCGTGACGCTCGCCGAGCTCCGGCAGACCGACCCCCAGCTGCTCTACTGGTTCGAGCGGCGGTCGCTCGCTCGCTGACGCGGGTCGGTCGCGATGCCGAGCAACGGGGCATCGGGGCGACTCGACGGCAGCTCGTGGAATCCGAGTCGGTCGTAGAACGCGCGGGCACCGGTGTTCGCGGCGTCCATGCCGAGGTGCACCGCCGGCACGCCCCGCCGGGCGAGTTCGCCGCGCAGCGTGTCGATGAGCCGGCGACCGAAGCCCTGACCCTGCAGCTCGGGCAGCAGGTCGATGTGCAGGTGCGCCGGGTAGTCGTCGACCTCGGCGATGAGCATGCGCCCTGGGTCGGATCCCGCGGCCAGGAGCTGCTCCTCGGTGAACGCGGGCTCGTGGCCCGTCGGGGGTCCGGGCGACGGATGCCGCGTGCGGAACCCCGGGCCCCATTCCCGCCGCCACCACTCCACGAATGCGCGCGTGTCGGCGACGCCGAGCACGTAGCCGAGTACCCGATCGCCGCGGCTTCCTGCGCTCGCCGAAGGGTCGGCCACCACGAACGCCAGCTCGGGCGCGTACTCGACGTACGGCAGCGCGAACACCTCGGGCATCAGCAGGTCGTCGGAGTACAGGCCGGTCGCGTCACCGCCGCCGGCCGCGGTGCGGATGCAGACGTCGATGAGTCCGTCGCGATCCGCCTCGCGGTACGGGCGGATGAACGGAGCGCTCACCGGCGACGCCGCGTGCCGAAGATCCCCTCGAGCACGCCCGTCAGCACCTTCTGCGTCGTGCGCGATCCGAGCACCTCCTCGAGCACGGACTTCTCGCGGCGGCTCGACGAACTGCGACTCGAGCCCGATGACCGGCTCGTTCCCGACGTCTGCTTCATCAGTCGGTCGTACTCGGCCTGCGCGGCCTTGCGCTCCTTCTCCTGCTGCTTCGCGATCGCGGCCTCCTGCTTGGCGTAGTCGGCGTCGGCCTTCGCTTTCGCCTCCGCCTGCTCTGCTGCTCGCGCCGCCTCGGCCGCGGCGTTCATCTTGGCGGTGAGCAGCTCGTGCGCCGACTCCCGGTCGACCGGGGTGCCGTACTTCGCCTGCAGCGGCGAGGCGGCGACGGCGGCGTCGATCGAGGCATCCGTCGTCGGCGACATCGAGGCCTGCGGCGCACGCAGCCGGGTCCAGGCCACCGGGCTCGGCGCGCCCTTCTCGTTCATGACGGTGACGATCGCCTCGCCGGTCCCGAGGGTCGTGAGCACCTCCTCGAGGTCGTAGCCCGACTTCGGGTAGGTCGACACGGTCGCGCGCAGGGCCTTCGCGTCATCGGGAGTGAACGCCCGCAGCTGATGCTGCACGCGCGAGCCGAGCTGGGCGAGCACGTCGCCGGGCACGTCCTTCGGGGTCTGGGTCACGAAGAAGACGCCGACGCCCTTCGATCGGATGAGCCGCACGGTCTGCACGACCTGGGCGAGGAAGTCCTTCGACGCGCCGTTGAACAGCAGGTGCGCCTCATCGAAGAAGAAGACGAGCTTCGGCTTGTCGAGGTCGCCGACCTCGGGCAGGTCGTTGAACAGATCGGCGAGCAGCCACATCAGGAACGTCGAGTACAGCGCGGGCCGGTCGGCCACGCCCGGCACCTCGAGCAGGCTGACGATGCCACGACCATCGGATGCCACGCGCAGGAACTCCGCGGTGTCGATCTCGGGTTCACCGAAGAACACGTCGGCTCCCGCCGAGGCGAATGCGACGAGCTCCCGTAGGATCACGCCGACCGTGGCCTTCGACAACCCGCCCAGGCCATCGAGCTCGGCCTTGCCGTCGTCGCTCGTGAGGTACTGCAGCACCGCGCGGAGGTCTTCGAGATCCAGTAGCGCCATGCCCGCGCCCTCGGCCCAGTGGAACACGAGGCCCAGACTCGACTCCTGGGTGTCGTTGAGGCCGAGCACCTTCGAGAGCAGCAGGGGCCCGAAGCCCGCGACGGTCGCACGGATCGGCACGCCCCTGCCGATCCCGCCGAGCGAGAAGAACTCCACCGGGAAGGACGCCGCCTCCCACGCCTGCCCGATGCCCTCGGTGCGCTTCAGCAGCTTCTCGTTGCCGTCGCCCGGCGTCGTGATGCCCGAGAGGTCGCCCTTGATGTCGGCGGCGAACACGGCGACGCCATGGGCGGCGAGCTGCTCGGCGAGCACCTGCAGGGTGCGGGTCTTACCGGTGCCCGTGGCGCCCGCGACGAGGCCGTGCCGATTGGTCATCGCGATCGGGATGCGCACCGGCACGTCGGGCATCGGCTCGCCGTTCACGAGCGCACCCATCTCGAGGGCCGCACCCTCGAACGCGTACCCGTCGCGGATCGCCGCGACCTGGTCGACATCGAGTGGTCCGGATGCCGCAGCTGCGTGTTCCGCGCCCGCCTCCCCTTGCGTGACGACCGTTTGCTCGGTGGAGGACGCCTGCGTCGAGTCGTCAGCACGCAGAAGGTCGTCACGCTGGGGGGATGCCACCGCCGCGGCATCCGCTGCCTTCTGTTGCGCCTCGAGCGCGGCCTGCGCCAGCTCCGCCGCCTCTTCGGCCTTGCGGATCGCCTCCTGCGCCTGGGCCTGCAGCGCTTCGGCTGCCTCGGCCGCAGCGGCGGCCGCCTCCTGAGCTTGCTTCACCGCGTCATCGGCCATGCCGACGATCCTACTGAGCCGGATCCGCCGCAGCCCTGCTGCCGCCTCAGCCCCGCTGCGGAATCAGTCCTGCTGCGGGATCAGTCCTGCTGCGGGATCAGTCCTGCTGCGGAATCGCCTCGCCGGTCTCGATCAGCGACTTCAGGCTCGACAGCACTCTCGGCCACCTCTCGGCGGCATCGGCCTGCGCGGGGTGCTGCTCGCTCCACTCGTCGTTCGTCAGGGTCAGTCGCGTCAGCCCGACACCCGCGGGTTGGAGTCGCCACGTCACCCGGCTCGTGAGGTCGGCATGGTCCTCGCCGTGGGCCGGTCCGGGATGCTCGATGAGCTGCAGGATGCCGCCGGGCTCCGCCTGCAGCACCTCGCCGGAGACGTGCACGACCTCTGCACCGTTCTCACCGGGGCCGACGTACTCGAACCGCCCACCCGGCTCGAGCTCGCCACGCAGCACGGAGCCCCACATGACGGCTCGGTTGCCCTCGTCGCCGACGATCGCGTCCCAGACCTCCGGCGGGTCCGCCTTGATGTAGATCGTCATCTCGAAGTCCTGCATGGTTCCTCCTCGAACGTGCTGCAGACGGCGACGGATGCCTCAACGCTACGCCGCGGCACCGGCGAACCGCGTCAGCGGCGATACTGGAACGGTGAGCGACCTCGGCCCCGTGAACCCCGGACGCGCCGCCGAGACCGCCTGGCTCCGGCGATGGCGGCTGCGCCCCGAGGGCGATCCGGTCGTCACGGCGTCGAGCACGCTCACCGCGGTGCAGACGAGCGACGGCGAGCCGGCGATGCTCAAGGTCGCGCACCTCGACGAGGAGGTGCGCGGATCCGACCTCCTCATCGCGCTCGACGGCGAGGGCGCTGCTCGGGTGCTGCGCCACGAGCGGTCCGCGTTGCTCCTCGAGCGTGCCACCGGCGGCCGCAACCTCGTCGAGATGGTGGACGCCGGCTGCGACGACGAGGCCACGCGCATCATCTGCGCGGCGGCGGCGGCCATCCACCGGGCGACCGACGACGTGCTCGGCCGCGACGAACCGCCCGAGCTGATCGACCTGCCGACCTGGTTCTCCCACCTGTTCGCGGAGGCCGACGGCCTCGGCGCGTTCCACCGACGCGGCGCCGAGCTCGCCGCCGCGCTGTTCGAGGGTCCGCGCGAAGCCGTCGTCCTCCACGGCGACCTCCACCACGGCAATGTGCTCGACTTCGGCGAGCGGGGATGGCTCGCGATCGATCCGAAGGGACTCATCGGCGAGGCCGCGTTCGACTACTGCAACCTCCTGTGCAACCCGTCGCACGAACGTGCCCTGCAGCCCGGCCGGCTCGAGCGCCAGTTCGGGGTGGTCGTGGCATCCGCCGGTCTCGAACCCGAACGACTCGCCCAGTGGCTCGTGGCGTGGTGCGCGCTGTCGTCGACGTGGTTCGCCATCGACGACGACGAGCGGCTCGCCGACTCCGCGGCGGCGATCGGCGAGCTCGCCCTGTCGCTCAGCGCCTACGGCGCCTGAGCCCGGTGCACTTCGCCAGGTCAGGACGCCAGCGGGATGGCCTCGCCCGTCTCCACCCACGACTTCAGGCTCGAGAGCACCATCGGCCAGGTCTCGTCGGTCTCGGCCTGCGCCGGATGCCCCTCGCTCCACTCGTCGTTCGTGAACGTGAGCTTCGTGAGCCCCGCACCGGCGGCCTCCAGACGCCAGGTCATGCGGCTCGTGAGCTCGGCGTGGTTGTCGCGGTAGATCGGCCCCGGATGCTCGGTGAGCTGCAGGACGGCGCCAGGCTCGGCCTGCAGGACGTCGCCGTAGACGTGCACCGTGTCGTCGCCCGCCCGGCCGGGTCCGACGTACTCGTAACGCCCACCGGGTACGAGGTCTCCGCGGAACACGGAGCCCCACATCACCGCACGGCTGCCCTCGTCGCCCGTGATCGCGTCCCACACGACCTGCGGGTCGGCCTTGATGTAGACGGTCATCTCGAAATCCCGCGTCTTCGTCTCGTTCTCCATGCCTTCGACGGTACGGATGCCGCAGGGCCGCGGTCTTGAAGGAACGCGACATCCGTAAGACGGCGCCGCGGGCGTAAGACGGCGCCGCGGGCCTCGACGTCGGCGGTCGCCGGGATACTGACTGGATGCACGGCTCGGGCGAAGATCACTGGCGGTCGCGCGCGGGCCTGCCCGCGGTGAAGGGGGTGCTCGCGTCGCCGACGACGCCGGGTATCGCGCCGCTGCCGGCCGACGCAGACACGCAAGACGAGCTGGGCGCGCCCGTACGCCTCGCACGGCTTTCCGTCGGGGCCGCGATCGCAGACCTGGTGCGCCACGTCTGGGTTCCGCGCTGGCGGCTCCCCGATGGAGGCGTCGTCGAGCAGGGGGTACTGGAGTACCCGTCGGCGAACCTCGTGATCGAAGCGGATGCGGCGGCGATCCACGGTCCGCACATCGGGCGCAGCAGCCGCCGGCTCGAGGGCACGGGGTGGGCGTTCGGAGCACTGCTCCAGCCCGGGGTCGCGCGGCTCCTGATGCACGGGCCGATGCAAGCGCTGGTCGGCGAGTCGGTTCCGCTCGAGCGGCTGCGAGTGACGGATGCCGCGGCCATGACCCGCGACGTGCGAGCCGCGTGCGCTGTGGAAAACGATGCCGGTGCGCTCACAGCGTTCGAGGCCTGGCTGGCCGCCCAGCACCTCGTGCTCGACGACGGCGCGAGACGCGTGCGACACATCGTCGAGCTGGCCGAGACCGATCGCACCATCCTGCGAGCCGACGACCTCGCCGCGGCGAGCGGGCTCGGCCTCCGGTCGTTGCAGCGGCTCGTCCGGGAGCAGCTCGGCCTGACGCCGAAGTGGCTCATCGGTCGGTACCGCATGCAGGAGGCCGCCGCGGCCCTCGCGGCGCCCGACCCTCCGAGCCTCGCCGAGCTCGCGGCATCCGTCGGCTTCTCCGACCAGGCTCACCTCACCCGAGTGTTCCGCACGGTCATCGGGCAGACACCCCGGCGCTATGCCCTCGCCGCGCAGGCTGCACGCGCCGCGCGTACGCTGGGCGGATGACGGATGCCCCGCTCATCGGGCCGGTCGCCGCACCCGACCTGCACGTGATGACGTACAACATCCGTCGGCGCATGCGGGGCAGTAGGCCCGGTGGCCCAGACCGGTGGGCGACCCGCAGGTCGCTCGTCAGGCGCATCCTCGCCGACGAGCAGCCGTCGCTCGTCGGGATCCAGGAGGCGCTCGCCGACCAGCTCGACGTCGTCTCGGATGCGCTCGGTCCGCAGTATCGCTGGGTCGGCATCGGTCGCAACCCGTCCGGCAACGGCGAGCGGAACCCGATCTTCTACGATTCCGAACGGCTCGAGCTCACCGATTGGCGACAGCGGGCACTGTCGGCGACACCCGATCGCCATGGGTCACGGTCGTGGGGCAATGTGACGAGGAGGTCGGTCGTGTCGGCCGAGTTCACGGATGCCACGACCGGGGCGCGGCTCCACGCGTTCAACACGCACCTCGACCACCTGTCGTGGCGGTCGCGTTTGCAGTCGGCGCGGATGATCGTGCGTCTCGTGCAGGAGGTGCGCGCCACCGAGTCCCGGGCCGGCGTCGTCGTCACCGGCGACTTCAACGCCGGGACGGACTCGGCCGTGTACCGGGAGCTCATCGCACCCGGGACGCTCCGCGACGCGTGGGACGTGGCTGCCGAGCGCGTATCGCCGCAGTGGGGCACGTACTCGGGATACCGTCGGCGCCGCGTCGGCGGACGGCGCATCGATTTCATCCTGGTCGGCGACGGCGTCGAGGTGGTGCGCACCGGCATCAACGCCGTGCGGTTCGACGGGCACGCGGCATCCGATCACGAACCGGTGCAGGCGGTGCTCCGGTACGGCTCCGGGTCCGATCGCTGAGCCGACGGATGCCGCGTCCGCTCGCCCGTTCAGGCGTCGGAGCGGTCGCTGGGGTCGGCGGGTTCGACCCCGTCTGCCCGGTCGACGCGGAAGACCGGGTAGTCGGCCGCGACTCGCTCGAAGTCGCGCAGCGGGGCGTTCCAGCGCACCTTCATGTGCGGGCGGGCCCCGAGGGCGACGAGCAGGTAGCGCCGAAGGATCGGCCCCCGGTCGGCGACCGGCACCGCGGTCAGCACCACCTCCTCGCGGCGACGGCGGATGATCGCCGCACGGCCGTGCGCCGCCCGCACGTTGCGGACCCACCCCACGTCGGGACCGAGCATCGACACGAGGTACCGGATGCCGCGTCGCCGCACCATCACGAGTGGCACGCGTCGCGGCGCGCCGCTCGTGCGACCTCGTGTCTCGAGCACGATCGAGAACGGCGCGAGCCCGCGTTCGACCAGGCGCATGAACCGCCGCTGGATGCCGAGCGCCTCTTCGGTGGGTCGGCCCCCGGGATAGCGGTTCCGGGCGCGTTCGGTGAAGTTCACGCCTCCATCATGCCGCTGGCTTCCGACCCGCCAGCGGCCGCGGTCGGACGTAGAGTGCTGACATGGCCCGAACCCTGCTGCGGCGTCCCGAGGGCCCCGCCGAGTTCGTCGCCGACGCGGTGCGCGTCCTCGCGCTCGTCAGCGTCGTCGTCGCGGCCATCGGCTGGGGCCCGGTCGAAGGGCTGAGCGTCGCGCTCGTGCTCGGGGGCATGATGCTGCCCCGCCCGCTCGGTCTCCGGCCGGGGTTCGACATCGCATTCGGCATCGTGCTGCTCGTCGCCGTCTGGAGCAGTGTGCTCGAGATCTACATCACGGCACGGTGGTGGGACCTTCCCGTGCACTTCGTCGCCAACGGGCTCATCGCCGCCGTCGGCTACGTGGTGCTGGAGCGATCGGGGGTCGTCGCGGATGCCTCGACCCTTCGGCGCCCGTTGCTCTCGACGGCCCTCGTGACCACCGTCGTCGGAGTGACGCTCGGCGTCATCTGGGAGCTGTTCGAATGGTTCGGCCACACCTTCATCGACGAGGAGATCTACGTCGGATACGAGGACACGCTCGGCGACCTCGTCGCGGGCGGCCTGGGTTCACTCGTCGCGGGGCTCAGCCTCCGAGTACTGATGGCGCCGCGCTCGCCCAGTCGCGAACGAGCTCCTCGCGCACGGTGACACCGGTGCCGGGGGCATCCGGAACCCGCAGTCGGCCCCGATGCTCACCGGCGGGGTCACCCAGCACGAAGGGTTCGGTGATGTCCTCGGCGAAGTAGCGCCCCGACGCCGACGTGTCCCCGGGCAGCGTGAAGCCGGGGAGCGCGGCCAGTGCGACGTTCGCGGCGCGGCCGACGCCGGTCTCGAGCATGCCGCCGCACCACACGGGCACGTCGAGCGCGCGACAGGCGTCGTGCACGCGGAGCGCCTCGAGATAGCCGCCCATGCGCCCCGGCTTGATGTTGACGACGCTCGTGGCGCCCCGGTCGATCGCGTCCACAGTCGTCGTCACGTCGAGGAGGGACTCGTCGAGGCACACCGGCGTCTCGCACGCCTCGGCGAGACGCACGTGGGTCGCGAGGTCCTCCTCGGCGAAGGGCTGCTCGATGAGGAGCAGCTCGAAGGCGTCGAGGCGCGCGAGCAGCGGGATGTCGTCGGCCGTGTAGGCGGTGTTCGCGTCGACCTGCAGCAGGCCGTTCGGCCCAAGCTCCTCGCGCACGGCGCCGACCGGAATGAGATCCCAGCCGGGCCGGATCTTCAGCTTGATGCGACGGTAGCCCTCCTCGACGTAGCCCATGACCTCGTCGAGCAGCTCCTCGACGGTGGGCGAGATGCCGACCGAGACGCCGCAGTCCACCCACTCCCGCTCGGCGCCGAAGAACTCGGCCATCGAACGCCCCTGCACCCGGAGCTCGGCGTCGAGCACGGCCGCCTC
This sequence comes from Agromyces sp., assembly GCA_036378815.1. Lineage (GTDB taxonomy): Bacteria > Actinomycetota > Actinomycetes > Actinomycetales > Microbacteriaceae > Agromyces. The sequence continues at coordinate 12,289 of DASUVU010000072.1, forward strand.
GAGCGCGCCCTTGGCCATGCGATGCCCGGCGACGAAGGCGAGCGTGGGAGCGACGGATGCCGTGAGCGGAACGGTCGCGCCTCGGTCTGCTGGTCGGCCTGCCGGTTGAGGTGCCCGCGCGGCGGGCGCCTCGAAACCCGCGCTCCGCGCCTCGAGTAGCGCGGGCGCGAGGTACCGTTCGATGACGGATGCCGCCCCCGCGACGTACTCGCCCGAATAGAACGGATCGCGGCCGGCCACGCACTCGCCCCAGCCCTCTCCGGCATCGGTGACGGCCTTCACGAGCAGCACCTCGCGCACCGTCTCGCGTCCGAACGAGGTCTCGAAGGGACGCACGAGCGGCACCTCGATGCGGTGCAGCTCGATGCGCTCGAGGCGCGGCGTCTGGTGGGTCATCAGGCCTCCCGGTCGGGGTCGTCGCGGGTGAACACGTAGTCG
>DASUVU010000073.1:0-17942 GCA_036378815.1 Agromyces sp.
GAGCGGTCCGGGCGCGCTGCATCCCTGGTCGAGCGTCGTGCTGAACCTCGCCGACGACCACATCGACTGGCACGGATCGCTCGAGGCGTATCGCGCGGCCAAGGCCACCGTGTACGAGAACACGAAGGTCGCCTGCGTGTACAACCGCGCGGACGAGGCGACCATGCACATGGTGGAGGACGCCGAGGTCGAGGAGGGCGCGCGAGCCATCGGCTTCGGCCTCGACGTGCCGGGCCCGAGCGACTTCGGCTTGGTCGAGGGCATCCTCTGCGACCGTGCCTTCCTCGATGATCGACTCACCGCCGCGCTCGAGATCATCACGCTCGCCGAACTCGAGCCGCACGGGCTCGACGCGCCGCACATCGTGCAGAACATCCTCGCGGCGGCTGCCCTGGCGCGGTCCTACGGCGTGCCGGTCGGGGTGATCCACGACGCCCTCGGCGACTTCCGGCTCGATGCGCATCGCATCGAGCTGGTGGCCGATTCCGGCGGCATCCGGTGGATCGACGACTCGAAGGCCACGAATCCGCACGCCGCCGAGGCGTCCCTCCGCGCGTTCGGCCGCGTGGTGTGGATCGTCGGCGGGCTCCTGAAGGGGGTCGACGCCGATGCCCTCGTGGCTGCGCACGCCGAACGGTTGCGCGCCGCGATCGTCATCGGCGTCGATCGCGTCGCACTCGTCGCCGCGTTCCAGCGACACGCGCCCGAGCTGCCGTTGTTCGAGGTGGTCGCGGATGACACTGAAACGGTGATGCCCGAGGCGGTCGCACTGGCCGCGGCGGTGGCCGAACCGGGGGACACCGTGCTCCTCGCGCCGGCAGCGGCGTCGATGGACCAGTTCGCCGACTACGGCGATCGGGGCCGGCGGTTCCACGAGGCGGTCAGGCAGAGGCTGGGAGGTGAGGCGGGTGGCGAATCCGCCCCGAACGGCCCGAACGACCCGGGCGGCCCGGCCGGCGAAGGCTGACGCGCAGGGCGTCTCAGCCGCTCGCATCCGGCTCGGTCGCGTCTTCAGGGTCGAGTCGAAGGACTACTTCCTCCTGCTCGGCACCACGCTGTTCCTGGTCGTGTTCGGGCTCGTCATGGTGCTCTCGTCATCGTCGGTCGAATCGAACCTGGAGGACGGCGGCTTCTTCGTGCAGGCCACGCGACAGGGGCTCTACGCGCTGTTCGGGGTGCCGATCATGCTCATCTCGAGTCGCATGCCCGAACGGGTGTGGATGCGGATCGCCTGGCCCCTCCTCCTCGTCGCCTGCATCCTCCAGCTCCTCGTCGTCGCCACGCCGCTCGGCATCACCGTCGGCGGCAACACCAACTGGCTGGAGCTCGGACCGATCCCGCCGTTCCAGCCGTCGGAGCTCATCAAGGTCGCCCTCGTCATCTGGCTCGGGCTCATCGTCACGAAGAAGCAGGCCCACCTCGACGACTTCGGTCACGGCATCCTGCCCATCCTCCTCGTTGGCGGCGTCGCCATCGGTCTCGTCCTCGTCGGCGGCGACCTCGGCACCGTCATGGTCATGGGCGGGATGCTGCTGGGCGCGCTCTTCCTCATCGGCGTGCGCTTCCGGTTGCTGCTGCCGCCGGTCCTGCTCGGCGCCGCGGTCTTCGTGATCGTCGCGGTCTCGAGCGACAGCCGGATGCGGCGCATCACGTCCTTCCTCCAGGAGAACTGCACGCAGTTCGACACCGAGGACTGCTGGCAGATCCAGCACGGACGCTTCGCCCTCGCGAACGGCGGCATCTTCGGCGTCGGGCTCGGCAACTCGACGGCGAAGTGGTCGTGGCTCCCGGCCGCCGACAACGACTTCATCTTCGCGATCATCGGCGAGGAGCTCGGCCTGATCGGTGCGATCGTCGTGATCGGACTGTTCGTCGTGCTGGCGATCGCGTTCGCGCGGGTGCTCCGCGCGGCACGAACGCCGTTCGCCAAGGCGGTGACCGCGGTGGTGCTGGTGTGGGTGGTCGGCCAGGCATGTGTCAATATCGGTGTCGTGCTCGGAGTCTTCCCCGTCCTCGGCGTGCCGCTGCCGCTCGTCTCCGCAGGCGGCACCGCCCTGCTCACCACGCTCTTCGCGATCGGCGTCGTGCTGTCGGTCGCACGCGATCCCGAAGCGTCCGTCCGCGCCGCCGCCCGTGCCGAGGCGCGCGCCGCGCAGAAGTCGGTGCGGGCCCCGCGATGACGGTGTACCTCCTCGCCGGCGGAGGTACCGCCGGTCACGTGAACCCGCTGCTCGCCGTCGCCGACCGCCTTCGGGAGCGGCATCCCGATGACGAGGTGCTCGTGCTCGGCACGGCCGAGGGGCTCGAGTCGCGGCTGGTGCCGGCTCGCGGCTACGAACTGCTCACCATCGCGAAGGTCCCGTTCCCGCGCAGGCCGAACCGCGCCGCGCTCGCGTTCCCGGGCCGGTTCCGCCGATCGATTCGCGAGGTGCAGGAGATCATCGACCGCCGGGGAGTGGATGTGGTCGTCGGCTTCGGCGGCTACGTCTCGACGCCCGCGTACCTCGCGGCGCGGCGCGCCGGGGTGCCGGTCGCCATCCACGAGGCCAACGCGCGCCCCGGCCTCGCCAACCGGCTGGGCGCGAGGTGGGCCGAGACGGTCGGCATCGCCTTCAGCGGCACCAGACTGCGGAACGCGCAGCTGGTCGGCATGCCGTTGCGGCGCGAGATCGAGACGCTCGACCGCGCGTCGCGCCGCGGCGAGGCGGCCGACTCCTTCGGCCTCGACCCCGCACGACCGGTGCTGCTCGCCACGGGCGGCTCGCTCGGTGCGCGTCGCATCAACCGCACGATGGTCGACAGCGCCGCCGCGATCACGGCCGCCGGCTGGCAGGTGCTGCACATCACGGGAGCCTCCTCCGATGTGACGGATCCGGGCATCGGCGACTACCGCATGGTCGAGTACGCCGACCGGATGGACCTCGCCCTCTCGATCGCCGACGCCGCCGTGTCGCGCGCCGGCGCCGCGACGGTGAGCGAGCTCGCGGCCCTGGGCATCCCTGCGGTCTACGTGCCGTACCCCGTCGGCAACGGCGAGCAGCGGTTCAACGCCGCCGACGTCGTCGACGCCGGCGGCGGCATCCTGGTCGACGACGCCGACTTCGTCCCGTCGTGGGTGTCATCCGAGCTGGTGCCCCTGCTCGGCGACCGTCGACGCGTGGATGCGATGGCGGCGGCCGCGGCATCCGTGGGTCGTCGCGACGGCACCGATCGCATGGTGGCGCTCATCGATGCGGCGCTCGGCGCGGGTGCCGATGAGCCGCCGCGCAGCGCGTAACGTGGAGTGAGCGGATGCCGCGGCATCCCGAACCGACATGACCCGACCCGCACTCATCGAAACACCCGAGGACCGCGCACCGTGACCATCAAGCCCGATCTCAACGCCAAGATCCCCGCCGAGCTCGGCGCAGTGCACTTCGTCGGCATCGGGGGATCGGGCATGAGCGGCATCGCGCGACTGTTCATCGACGCGGGCCACCGGGTCACCGGCTCGGATGTGCGCGACTCCGACAACATCGCGACGCTGCGCGACCTGGGCGCCGAGATCGCGATCGGGCACGACGCCGCCAACGTGGGCGACGCCGAGGCCGTCGTGGTGAGCGGGGCGCTCTGGCAGGACAATCCCGAGTACCAGCTGGCGCTCGAACGAGGGCTGCCGGTGCTGCACCGCTCGCAGGCGCTCGCCTGGCTCATCGCCGGACAGCGGTTGGTCTCGGTCGCCGGCGCCCACGGCAAGACCACCTCGACGGGGATGATCATCACGGCGATGCTGGAGCTGGGGTCCGACCCGAGCTTCGTGAACGGCGGCGTGATCGAGGAGCTCGGCGTGAGCTCTGCCGCGGGCTCCGACGACCTGTTCGTCGTGGAGGCCGACGAGTCCGACGGCTCGTTCCTGCTCTACGACACCTCGGTCGCGCTCGTCACCAATGTCGACCCCGACCACCTCGACCACTACGGATCGCTCGAGGCGTTCGAGCAGGCGTTCGTCGACTTCGCCGACCGCGCGCGCGAGTTCGTCGTGATCTCCTCCGACGACGCCGGCGCGGTCCGCGTCACCGAGCGGCTCTCGCACCCGCGCGTGATCACGTTCGGCGAGGCGCCCGACGCGACCGTGCGGCTGCACTCCGTCGAGACCGACGGACCGGTGTCATTCGCGGTCACCTACGAGGGCGCCGAGTATCGCGGGCGGCTGCGCATCCCCGGCCGGCACAATGCGATCAACGCGGCGGGGGCCTTCGCCGTGCTCGTCGGCCTGGGCTACGACCCGGCCGCGTCGCTGGCCGGCGTCGAGCGCTTCGCCGGAACGGGCCGCCGGTTCGAACTGCACGGCACCGTCGGCGGCGTGAGCGTCTACGACGACTACGCCCACCACCCGACGGAGGTGGCGGCGGCATTGTCGGCCGCTCGTACGGTGGTGGGTTCGGGCCGGATCATCGCGGTGCACCAGCCGCACCTGTACAGCCGCACTCGACTGTTCGCGAAGGAATTCGCCGAGGTGCTCGAGCAGTTCGCCGACGAGACCGTCGTGCTCGACGTGTACGGCGCGCGCGAGGATCCCGAGCCGGGTGTGACCGGGGCGCTCGTGAGCGAGCGGTTCGTGGATGCCTCGCATGTCGCCTACGTGCCCGACTGGCAGGAGGCGGCCGACCACACGGCCCGTATCGCGCGAGACGGCGACTTCGTCATCACCCTGGGCTGCGGCGACGTCTATCGCATCGTTCCGCAGCTGCTGGGATCGCTCGAACGCGAGCGCGCATGAGGCGGCGCCGGGCGTGAAGCGTCCCCAGGGATTCGACCGGCCGCCACCCCCACGGGCGGCCGTGCGAACGCCCGCCGGGAGCCCGCCGACCAGGCCGCACGACGCCCCACCGCCCGACGGCATCCGTCGACGAGGGCAGATCGAGCCGGATCGTGTCTCCACCGAACCGATCCCGGTGGTGGCGGCGGGCGAGCCCGCGGAATCCGACACGGCTGCGGCGTCACCACGGCACGACCTCGAGGCGGATGCAGGGGCCGCGCGTCCCGCTCCCACGGCTCGACCGGCGAGGGAGCCGCGAAGCGGCCGCGCCACGCGGCGGGCCCTTGCGGCGGCCGCACGCGAGCGGCGACGCTACGAGCGGCAGGAGGTGCGACGGTTCACGAAGCGTTCGCGCCGTCGCCGGATCACGTGGGCGGTGGTCGTCGGGTCGGTCGTGGCGTTGGTCGCCACGATCGCGGTCGGCGCCTATTCGCCGCTGATGGCGCTCCGCGAGGTGCGCGTCGAGGGCGCCCAGCGCATCCCGGCGGCGGAGGTGCAGGGCGCGTTCTCGAGCATCCTCGGCACGCCACTGCCGCTCATCGACCGAGCGGAGGTGCACTCCGCCCTCTCGAAGTTCCCGCTGATCGAGACGTACGCGACCGAGACGATCCCCCCGGGCACGCTCGTCGTGCGCATCGTGGAACGGACACCGGTGGGCGTGATCGAGACGGATTCCGGGTTGGAGCTCGTGGATGCCGCGGGCGTCGTGATCGACCGCCCAGAAGACGTGCCCGACGGGCAGCCGCTCATCGAGACCGAGGGCGGGGGGGCCGACGAGGGCTTCCGCGCGGTCGCAGCGGTCGTGCGCAGCCTGCCGGCGGAGGTGCGCGCCCAGCTCACGGGAGCGACGGCCGACACCGCCGACGACGTCGAGCTCGAGCTCGCCGGCGGCGCGACGGTCGTGTGGGGGAGTGCGGAGCAGAGCGAGCTCAAGGCCGACGTGCTCGCATCCCTCATGCTCGCCGCCCCGCCCGACACGGTGTCGCGGTACGACGTCTCCGCCCCGACGAGTCCCGTCACGGAGTGAACGCGCTGGCGTCCGAATCGGGTGGGAGTCGGGCGCCTCGAGGACGATCGCGAGGTCCGGTCGGCCGCGACATCCGCGAGTCTCGCGACGGATCGTGCGACACGCGGGGGCCGCTGCCGAGCGCGTGGCGCCCGGCACCTACCTTCGAATCAGGAATTGCATACTCAGCAAAACTTTAACCTTCGACTAGAGGTTCAAGGTTCAGAGTTCGCACGGAGGGCCGGAGATGTCGACAAACCAGAACTACCTCGCCGTGATCAAGGTCGTCGGCATCGGCGGCGGCGGCGTGAACGCCGTCAACCGCATGATCGAGCTCGGCCTCCGCGGAGTCGAGTTCATCGCGATCAACACCGATGCGCAGGCGCTGCTGATGAGCGACGCCGACGTCAAGCTCGACGTCGGCCGCGACCTCACGCGCGGCCTCGGCGCCGGCGCCGATCCCGAGGTGGGCCGGCGGGCGGCCGAAGACCACGCCGAGGAGATCGAGGAGGCGCTGGCCGGCGCCGACATGGTGTTCGTCACCGCCGGAGAGGGCGGCGGCACCGGCACGGGCGGTGCGCCGGTCGTCGCACGCATCGCGAAGTCGATCGGCGCGCTCACCATCGGCGTGGTGACCAAGCCGTTCGGTTTCGAGGGCAAGCGCCGCCCGACGCAGGCCGAGCCGGGCGTGGCGCGCCTGACGGACGAGGTCGACACCCTCATCGTCGGGCCGAACGATCGCCTGCTCGAGATCAGCGATCGCGGCATCTCGATGCTGGAGGCGTTCGCCACGGCCGATCAGGTGCTCCTCGCCGGTGTCCAGGGCATCACCGACCTCATCACGACGCCCGGCCTCATCAACCTCGACTTCGCCGACGTCAAGTCGGTCATGCAGGGCGCCGGGTCTGCGCTCATGGGCATCGGCTCATCGCGAGGAGCCGACCGGTCGATCAAGGCCGCGGAGCTCGCGGTCGCCAGTCCGCTGCTCGAGGCGTCGATCGACGGGGCGCACGGGGTGCTGCTCTCGATCCAGGGCGGATCGAACCTCGGCATCTTCGAGATCAACGACGCCGCTCGCCTGGTGCAGGAGGCGGTGCACCCCGAGGCCAACATCATCTTCGGTGCCGTCATCGACGACACCCTGGGCGACGAGGTGCGCGTCACCGTCATCGCCGCGGGCTTCGACGGTGGTGAGCCGAATGCCCGGCCGGTGCAGGTCGAGGCGCGGCGCTCGAGCTTCGTGCCCGCCGCCGTCGGCGCATCCGTGGGTGCCGGCGTCGGCGGGTCGGCGGGGTCCGACGAGACCGCCGACGTGATCGGCGAGATCGACATCGAAGAGCTCGTCGAGACCGCGAACTGGGGCGATGCACCCACAGCCGCAGCGGACCAGATCGTCACGGATCCCGCGTTCAAGGACGAAGATGACGACCTCGACATCCCCGACTTCCTGAAGTGATGGCGAGCGTGCCGGTCGTTCAGGAGGACGGGTGACCACCCTCGAGGATCGGCTCGCCTCGGTGAAGGCGAGCATCTCGGATGCCGCACGCGACGCCGAGCGGAATCCCGCCGAGATCACGACGATCGTCGTGACGAAATTCCAGCCGGCGTCGCTCGTCGCCGAGCTGGCCGCACTCGGGGTCCGCGACTTCGGCGAGAACCGGCACCAGGAGGCGCAGGCGAAGGCCGCGGCCCTGGCCGATCTCGACCTGACCTGGCACTTCGTCGGCCAGCTGCAGAGCAAGAAGGCCCGGCAGGTCCGGGCGTACGCGAATGTCATCCACTCCGTCGATCGGCCGTCGCTCGTCGACGCACTGCGTTCGGAGGAGGCATCCGTCGACTGCCTGGTGCAGGTCAACCTGACCCCCGATCCCGCCCGGGGCGGCGTGCTGCCCGACGAGCTCGAGCCGCTCGTCGAGCGCGTGCTCGAAACGCCCGGACTCCGACTCCGGGGCCTCATGGCCGTGGCACCGCTCGGCGAACCGCCTCGTCCGGCGTTCGCGCGCGTGCGGCTGCTGTCGGAGCGGGTGCGTGCCACGGCGCCCGACGCGACCTGGCTGTCGATGGGGATGACCGACGACTTCCGAGAGGCCATCCTCGAGGGCGCGACACACCTCCGGATCGGTACGGCAATAACCGGGAACCGGCCGGACGCCGGTTAGCCTCGAACAGACGGAAAACAGACGGAGGCAGCGATGTCGAACCCGCTCAAGAAGACCATGGTCTACCTCGGACTCGCCGACGAGGAGCTCGAGCAGGAAGCCGCGCAATCGGCCCCCGCTCCCGCGCCGGTCGTGCACACGCCACAGGTGGCGACTCCCAAGACGGGCGCGGCCGTGACGCCGCTCCGCAAGCACCATGTCCAACCGACCCCACAGCAGGCGGAGATGAACGAGATCCTCACCGTGCACCCGCGCCAGTACCGTGACGCCCAGGTGATCGCCGAGTCCTTCCGTGACGGGGTTCCCGTCATCATCAACCTCTCGCAGATGTCCGACGGCGATGCGCGTCGACTGATCGACTTCGCCAGCGGCCTGTCCCAGGGCCTGTACGGCAAGATCGAGCGCGTCACGAGCAAGGTCTTCCTGCTCTCGCCCGCGCACGTCGTGGTGTCGGGCGAGGCCGGCGAGGCCGAGGGCGACGTGGACGCCTCGTTCTTCACGCACGCATAACATAGCGGGGTGGGCGCTCTCTCCGTCATCTGGAACATCCTCTACACGCTGCTCCTGATCTACTTCTTCGTGATGTGGGCGCGATTCGTGCTCGATCTCGTGCGCACGTTCAACCGGTCGTGGCGACCGCGCGGGGCGTGGCTGGTGATCGTCGAGACGATCTACAGCGTGACCGATCCGCCCGTCCGCTTCTTCCGTCGGATCGTGCCGCCGATCCGAATCGGCCAGGTCGCACTCGACCTCGGGTGGAGTCTGGCCATGCTGCTGGTCATCGTCGCCATGACCGTGGTGTCATGGCTCGCAGCGTCAGCGGCGGCCGCCGGCTGACGATCTCCTGCGAGGGTGTCGGGCCGTGACGAACGGCACTGCGGCTGGCATGTGGTGTTTGCTACCGTTAGCAGAACGTGATCCGAACAGTTCGACACGCAGTTCGACAGAATCGAGGGTGGGAAGCCATGGCGCTAACTCCGGAAGATGTGGTCAACAAGCGCTTCCAGGCGACGAAGTTCCGCGAGGGGTACGACCAGGACGAGGTCGACGACTTCCTCGACGAGGTCGTCGTCGAACTGCGTCGGCTGAACCAGGAGAACGACGACCTCCGTCAGCGCCTTGCCGCTGCCGAGGCCCGTGCGGCAGATACCTCGAAGGGCGGCGCCCCGGCCGCTCCCGCTCCCGCCGCGGTCTACAACGAACCGGCCGCCCCGCCGCCGCCGACGGTCGCGGTGCCCGCCCAGGCGCCCACGCCGCAGTCCGAGCTCGACGAGCAGACGTCGACGACGAACCTGCTCCAGCTCGCCCGCCGACTCCACGAGGAGCACGTGCGCGAGGGCATCGAGAAGCGCGACGCGCTCATCGCCGAGGGTCACGCCACCGCGGCACGGGTTGTGGCCGAGGCCGAGGCCAAGCAGCGCCAGCAGATGGGCATCCTCGACCAGGAGCGCCTCGCCCTCGAGAAGCGGGTCGACGAGCTCCGCGTGTTCGAGCGCGACTACCGCGCCAAGCTCAAGAGCTACATCGAGGGTCAACTGCGCGAGCTCGACACGGCAGCGCCCGTGCAGGTCTCGGGCAACCAGGGCTTCTCGTCGCCCGTGAGCGCGTCCGAGCAGGCACCTGCGCCGACGTTCCAGGGCTTTGGCGGCTGAGCGGGCCGCGAAGGTCGGCACCACCACCGCACTGATCATCCTGGTCGCCGCCGCCGTCGTGGTGTACGGCGTCGACCAGCTGAGCAAGTTCCTCGTCGTCACGAACCTCACCGAGGGTGAGGTCGTGCCGGTGCTCGGATACGTGCTGCAATGGCAGTTCGTGCGGAACCCCGGCGCGGCATTCTCCCTGGCCAGCGGCATGACGTGGATCTTCACGATCCTCGCCGCGGGCGTGATCACGTTCATCGTGTGGTTCGCACGGCGCATCCGCTCCATCGCCTGGGCGCTCGTGTTCGGACTCCTGCTCGGAGGCGTGCTCGGAAACCTCACCGACCGCCTCTTCCGCGAGCCGAGCGTCGGCCTGGGTCACGTCATCGACTTCATCTCTACGCCGTGGATGCTCCCCGCCATCTACAACGTCGCCGACATCGCGATCGTCTCGAGCATGGTGCTCTTCATGATCCTCACGATCCGTGGCGTCGGCCTCGATGGCGTGCGCGAATCGAGGCGAGCGGATGCCGCGGCCGACGCCGAGGCTGCCGCAGACGTCGAGGCGCCCGGCGGGGCGCCCGCCGACGGATCCGAGGCTCCGCCGTCCGGCGACGGACGTCCGCCGCTCGCCGGCTCGCAACTCGCGGCCGAGTCCTGAGCATGGAGCACCGCTCGTTCCCCGTTCCCGACGGGCTCGACGGCGTGCGCGTCGACCAGGGCCTCGCGAAGCTGCTGGGCTTCTCTCGCACCCAGGCGGCGGACATCGCGGCCGCCGGGGGAGCGGTGCTCGACGGGGCGTCCGTCGACAAGTCCGACCGCCTTCGCGCCGGCGGCTGGCTCGAGGTGAGCTGGGAGGCGCCGCGCACGCTCCAGGTCGAGGCGATCCCCGTGCCCGATCTCGGGATCGTGTACGACGACGACGACATCGTGGTGGTCGACAAGCCGGCGGGGGTCGCCGCGCACCCGTCGCTCGGCTGGGACGGACCCACCGTCGTCGGCGCCCTCGCGGCGGCCGGCTTCCGCATCTCGACATCCGGAGCGCCCGAACGCCAGGGCGTCGTGCACCGGCTCGACGCCGGAACGAGCGGGCTCATGGTCGTGGCGAAGTCGGAACGCGCCTACACCGACCTGAAGCGGCAGTTCCACGACCGCGAGGTGGAGAAGATCTACCACACGTTGGTGCAGGGGCACCCCGATCCGCTCGCGGGGACGATCGACGCCCCGGTCGGGCGCCACCCTCGTTCGGAGTGGAGGTTCGCCGTCGTCGCCGGCGGCAAGAACGCGGTCACCCACTACGAGACGATCGAGGCGTTCCCGTACGCGTCGCTGCTCGAGGTGCACCTCGAGACCGGTCGCACGCACCAGATCCGCGTGCACATGGCCGCCCAGCGGCATCCGTGCGTCGGCGACGCGATGTACGGGGCCGACCCGACCCTCACCGAGCGACTCGGCCTGGCGAGGCAGTGGCTGCACGCGAAGCAGCTCTCGCTCGCGCACCCCGGCACCGGCAGGTGGACGACGTTCGAGTCGGAGTATCCGGCCGACCTCGCGCACGCGCTCGAGCTCCTGCGCGGCGACTGATCCGACCGGGTCCCCTGCCGTCGCGTGTGCCATCGCGAGTCCTGCCCGTCGCGTCGCACGCTCGCCGTAGACTCGGAGCACCCCCAGAGATCCACCTCGCAGTACTTCGATGAGGAGCCCCGTGGCCGCCGATTCCTTCGTCCACCTGCACGTCCACTCCGAGTACTCGATGCTCGACGGCGCGGCTCGAGTGGGGGAGCTCATCCAGGCGGCGAAGGGCGAGGGCATGTCCGCCGTGGCGGTCACCGATCACGGCAACATGTTCGGTGCCTACGACTTCTGGAAGCAGGCGACCGACGCCGGCATCAAGCCGATCATCGGCACCGAGGCGTACATCACGCCCGGCACGCATCGCAGTGACCGCACCCGGGTGCGCTGGGGCGGCGGCGGGGAAGACGACGTGTCGGGGTCGGGCGCGTACACGCACATGACGCTGCTCTCCGAGACGACCGAGGGCATGCACAACCTGTTCCGCCTCTCGAGCCTCGCCTCGATCGAGGGCTACTACTTCAAGCCCCGGATGGACCGCGAGCTCCTGCAGACGTACTCGTCGGGCCTCATCGCCACGACGGGGTGCCCGTCGGGCGAGGTGCAGACCCGCCTGCGACTCGGGCAGTACGAGGAGGCGCTGAAGGCGGCATCCGACTACCGCGACATCTTCGGCGCAGGGAACTACTTCGCCGAGGTGATGGACCACGGCCTCGGCATCGAGAAGCGCATCATGGACGACCTGCTGCGACTCGCGAAGCAGCTCGGCCTGCCGTTGGTCGCCACGAACGACCTGCACTACACGCACGCCCACGACGCGAAGAGCCACGCCGCGCTCCTCTGCGTGCAGTCGGGCTCGACGCTCGACGATCCCAACCGCTTCAAGTTCGACGCCGATGAGTTCTACCTGAAGTCCGCGGCCGAGATGCGGCACGTGTTCCGCGACCACCCCGAGGCCTGCGACAACACCCTCCTCATCGCCGAACGCGCCGACGTGCGCTTCAACACGAGTGCGAACTACATGCCGCGCTTCCCCGTGCCCGACGGTGAGAGCGAGGAGAGCTGGTTCGTGAAGGAGGTCGAGCGGGGCCTCCACGCGCGCTACCCGGGCGGCATCCCCGACGACGTTCGACGGCAGGCCGACTACGAGGTCGGCGTCATCACGCAGATGGGGTTCCCCGGCTACTTCCTCGTCGTCGCCGACTTCATCAACTGGTCGAAGAACCACGGCATCCGCGTCGGCCCCGGCCGCGGCTCGGGCGCCGGGTCGATGGCCGCGTACGCGATGCGCATCACCGACCTCGACCCGCTGCAGCACGGGCTCATCTTCGAGCGCTTCCTCAATCCCGACCGGGTCTCGATGCCCGACTTCGACGTGGACTTCGACGAGCGCCGTCGCGGCGAGGTCATCAAGTACGTCACCGACAAGTACGGCGACGAGCGCGTCGCGCAGATCGTCACCTACGGCACGATCAAGGCGAAGCAGGCCCTGAAGGACTCGAGCCGAGTTCTCGGCTTCCCGTTCGGCATGGGGGAGAAGCTCACCAAGGCCATGCCGCCCGCGGTGATGGGCAAGGACATCCCGCTGTCGGGCATCCTCGACTCGCGGCATCCGCGGTACAAGGAGGCCGGCGACATCCGCGCCCTCATCGAGACCGACGCCGAGGCCAAGACGGTCTTCGAGACGGCGCTCGGGCTCGAGAACCTCAAGCGCCAGTGGGGCGTGCACGCGGCCGGGGTCATCATGTCGAGCGATCCGCTGATCGACATCATCCCGATCATGAAGCGGGAGCAGGACGGCCAGATCGTCACGCAGTTCGACTACCCGGCGTGCGAGGCGCTGGGGCTCATCAAGATGGACTTCCTCGGGCTGCGCAACCTGACGATCATCGACGATGCGCTCGACAACATCGAGGCGAACCGCGGCTTCCGTCCGGTGCTCGAAGACCTGGCGCTCGATGACGCCGGGGCGTACGAGCTCCTCGCGCGGGGCGACACGCTCGGCGTCTTCCAGCTCGACGGCGGGCCGATGCGCTCGCTGCTGCGACAGATGAAGCCCGACAACTTCGAGGACATCTCGGCGGTCATCGCGCTGTACCGCCCGGGCCCCATGGGCGCGAACTCGCACATCAACTACGCGCTGCGCAAGAACGGGCTGCAGCCGATCACGCCGATCCACCCCGAACTCGAGGAGCCGCTGCACGACATCCTCGACACGAGCTACGGCCTCATCATCTACCAGGAGCAGGTCATGGCGATCGCGCAGCGCGTCGCCGGGTTCTCGCTCGGGCAGGCCGACATCCTCCGTCGCGCGATGGGCAAGAAGAAGAAGTCCGAGCTCGACAAGCAGTACGAGGGCTTCTCGGCCGGCATGAAGGCGAACGGCTACTCGGATGCCGCGGTGAAGATGCTGTGGGACATCCTGCTGCCGTTCTCCGACTACGCGTTCAACAAGGCGCACTCGGCCGCGTACGGCGTGCTCAGCTACTGGACGGCCTACCTCAAGGCGCACTATCCGGCCGAGTACATGGCCGCCCTCCTCACGAGCGTCGGCGATGCGCGCGACAAGCTCGCGCTCTACCTCAACGAGTGCCGCCGCATGGGCATCAGGGTGCTGCCGCCCGACGTGAACGAGTCGATCGGGTTCTTCGCCGCCGTCGGCGACGACATCCGGTTCGGGCTCGGCGCGGTGCGCAATGTCGGCTTCAACGTGGTCGACGCGATCCGGGCCGCCCGCGACGCGAAGGGGCGGTTCGAGTCGTTCCACGACTTCCTGAAGAAGGTGCCGATCCAGGTCGCGAACAAGCGCACCGTCGAGTCGCTCGTCAAGGCGGGGGCCTTCGACTCGCTGGGAGCGACCCGTCGTGCGCTCATCGAGATCCACGAGGGCGCCGTCGAGTCCGCCGTGAAGGAGAAGCGCGCCGAGGAGGTCGGCGACATCGGATTCGACTTCGACAGCCTGTTCGAGGACCACGAACGAGACGCGGTTCCGTCGCTGGTGCCCGACCGCCCCGAGTGGGCCAAGCGCGACAAGCTCGCCTTCGAACGCGAGATGCTGGGCCTCTACGTCTCGGATCATCCGCTTGCCGGGCTCGAGGCGCCGCTCGCCAAGCACGCCACGACGTCGATCACCGAGCTCATGAGCTCGGATGCCACGCAAGACGGTGACACGGTCACCGTCGCGGGCCTGGTGACCAGCGTTCAGCACCGGGTGGCGCGGCAGAGCGGCAACCAGTACGGCATGATCCAGGTCGAGGACTTCTCGGGCGAGATCACCGTGATGTTCATGGGCAAGGCGTACCAGGAGTTCGCGCCCGCCCTGAAGGGCGACTCGATCGTGGTGGTGCGCGGCCGCGTCAGCCTGCGCGACGACGGCATGAACCTGCACGCCTACAGCGTGTTCGCGCCCGAGCTCGGGCAGGGCGACGAATCCGGCCCGGTCGTCATCTCGCTGCCCGACGTTCGCGCGACCACCGACACCATCAGCGCACTCGGCGACGTGCTCATCCGGCACCGCGGCGACACCGAGGTTCGGCTGCGCCTGGTCAGGGGACGCACCGCTCGCGTGTTCGAGTTGCCCTATCCCGTGCAGGTCACCGCCGACCTCTACGGCGAGCTCAAGAGCCTGCTCGGCCCGAACTGCCTCGTGTGACGTTCAGTAGGCTGGTCGGGTCATGCTTCGCACCCTCGATCTGCGCGGATCGCGCCCGTCTGCCGCCGAACTGCTCGCCCTCGTTCCCCGCGCGGCGACGGATGTGACGTCCGCCCTCGACGCCGCGCGCGCCCTCATCGACGCCGTGCGCGAGCACGGCGAATCTGCACTCCTCGACCAGGCCGAGCGTTTCGACGGCGTTCGCCCCGCGACGGTTCGCGTGCCGGCGGCCGAACTCCAGGGCGCGCTCGAGACACTGGACCCCGACGTGCGGTCGGCACTCGAGTCGACGATCTCGCGTGTGCGGGCCGCGAGCGCGGCGCAGGTGCCGGCGTCCGAGCGAACCGTCCTCGCCGACGGCGCGATCGTCGAGCAGCGCTGGCAGCCCGTGGGCCGGGTCGGCCTGTACGTGCCGGGTGGCAAGGCGGTGTACCCGTCGAGCGTCGTCATGAACGTGGTGCCGGCCCAGGTCGCCGGCGTGCGTTCGATCGCGCTCGCATCACCAGCCCAGCGGGAATCAGGCGGCCGCATCCACCCGACGATCGCCGCCGCCGCGGCCCTGCTCGGCGTCACCGAGGTCTACGCGATGGGCGGCGCCGGGGCCATCGGGGCCTTCGCGTACGGCGTGCCCGAACTGGGCCTCGATCCAGTGCAGCGCGTGACCGGCCCGGGCAACGTCTACGTCGCCGCTGCCAAGCGGCTCGTGCAGGGGGTCACCGGCATCGACGCTGAAGCGGGTCCCACCGACATCCTCGTGATCGCCGACGACAGCGCCGATGCCGACCTGGTGGCCGCCGACCTCGTGAGCCAGGCCGAGCACGACGACCTCGCGGCATCCGTGCTCGTGACCGATTCCGAGACCCTGGCCGAGCGCGTCGGCGTACACCTCGCCGAGCGGGTGGCGTCGACCAAGCACTCCGCTCGGGTGCGACGGGCCATCGAGGGAGTGCAGTCGGCCGTCGTGCTGGTCGACGACCTCGAGCAGGCGGCCGACTTCTCGAACGCCTTCGGCCCCGAGCACCTCGAGATCCAGGTTCGCGACGCCGACGCGGTGCTCGCACGGATCGAGAACGCCGGGGCGATCTTCGTCGGGCCGTACTCGCCCGTGAGCCTCGGCGACTACGCCGCGGGCTCCAACCACGTGCTGCCCACAGGCGGGCAGGCGCGCTCGTCCGCCGGGCTGTCCGCGGCGACGTTCCTGCGTCCCCAGCAGGTCGTGCGGTACGACGAGGCCGCCCTCCGCGAGGTGGCACCGGTCATCGCGACACTCTCGGCCGAGGAGGACCTGCCCGCGCACGGCGAGGCCGTGGCGGCACGGTTCGCACGCTGAGGCGACCCATCGCGCCGCGCCACTAGGCTGGAAGCACCATGTATTGTCCGTTCTGCCGTCACCCGGACTCTCGCGTCATCGACTCGCGCACGAGTGACGACGGTCTCTCCATCCGGCGACGACGGCAGTGCCCCGAGTGCGGCCGACGGTTCTCGACCACCGAGACGGCGAGCCTGGCCGTGATCAAGCGCAGCGGCGTCATCGAGCCGTTCAGTCGCGAGAAGGTGGTCGCCGGCGTGAAGAAGGCGTGCCAGGGCCGACCGGTGACCGACTCGGATCTCGCGTTGCTCGCGCAGAAGGTCGAGGAGACGATCCGTTCGACGGGCGCCTCGCAGATCGAGGCGAACGACATCGGCCTCGCCATCCTGCCTCCGCTCCGCGACCTCGACGAGGTCGCATACCTGCGGTTCGCGAGCGTGTACCAGGCGTTCGAATCGCTCGACGACTTCGAGTCGGCGATCGGCACGCTCCGCGCCGAGCACGGGAGGCTTCCCGCCCGCCCCGTGGAGTGACCCGGTCCGACGCGGCACTCGGCTGCCGATACCCTGAGTCCGGCATGTATCGACTCCTCTTCTCCCTCGTCCTCTCGCGCATGGATCCCGAGGACGCCCATCACCTGGCGTTCCGCGTCATCCGGATGCTCCCCACGCTGGGGTTCGGCCGGATCGTGGAGCGTTTCACCGCGCCCGACCCGTCGCTGGCCGTCGAAGCGCTCGGACTCCGATTCCCGTCGCCGTTCGGCGTTGCCGCGGGGTTCGACAAGGACGGCCACGCCGTTCGCGGTCTCGGCCAGCTCGGGTTCGGACACGTCGAGGTCGGCACGCTCACGGCACTGGCGCAGCCCGGCAACGAGCGCCCCCGTCTCTTCCGGCTGATCGGCGATCGTGCGCTCGTCAACCGCATGGGCTTCAACAACGGCGGTGCGGATGCCGCGGCGGGCCGGCTCTCCCGTCTGGCCCGGCGCACTCGGCGGCCCGTGCTCGGCGTCAACATCGGCAAGAGCCGGGTGACCCCGGTGGAGAGCGTGGTGGCCGACTACGAGCGGAGCGCACGCGTGCTCGCCCCGTACGCCGACTACCTCGTCGTCAACGTCAGTTCGCCGAACACGCCCGGGCTCCGCGGGCTGCAGGAGCTGGATGCGCTCGCCCCGCTCCTGCGGGCGGTGCGCGCGGTCGCCGGGACGACTCCGCTCCTGGTGAAGATCGCCCCCGACCTCGGCGACGACGAGATCGTTCGGATCTGCGAGCTGGTGACGACGCTGGGGCTCGACGGGATCATCGCCACGAACACGACGATCTCGCGCGAGGGGCTCACAGCTCCGGCGTCCGTCATCGAGGCCATCGGTGCGGGCGGACTCTCGGGTGCGCCGCTCGCAGCCCGGTCGGCCGAAGTGCTGCGGATCGTGCGCGCGAACGTGCCCGCCACGCTCTGCGTGATCTCGGTCGGCGGCGTCGAGACGGCGGTCGACGTGCAGGACCGCCTCGACGCCGGGGCGACCCTCGTGCAGGGCTATTCCGCGTTCGTCTATCGCGGGCCGCTGTGGGCGAGGCAGGTGAATCGCGGCCTCGCCCGGATCCGCCGCGGTCGCGCAGGGGATGGCACTCGCGCCGCGATCGCCGCCTGAGGCGGCTACAGGATGCCGATGTCGCCGAGCCGGTCGGCGAGAGTCGCGCCGTCGCTGGCCGAGACCCAGGGGACGTCGGCGCCGTGCTGTTCGGCCTTGGTGCGACCACCCGCGAGTACCGCCTCGCCCGTGGAGAGGCGCCGGATCGCCACGGCGGCGAC
>DASUVU010000074.1:0-11667 GCA_036378815.1 Agromyces sp.
GATCACCATCGAGAACAGCCTGCCCGGCTCGCCCGCGTCGGAGTGGGACATCTCCGGTTCGGGGGACCAGAGCATCCAGGGATTCGCGACGCAGACCAGCGTCCGCCAGGGTGACACGGTCGACTTCAAGATCGACACGACGGCCGCCGACTATCGGGTCGACATCTACCGGCTGGGGTGGTACCAGGGCAACGGCGCTCGCAAGGTGGCCACGATCGACACGGCGGCCACGACCGAACGAGACCAACCGAACTGCGTGGTCATCGACGGCAACCGCGACGACAATCTCGTCGACTGCGGCAACTGGAGCGTCTCGGCATCGTGGGCCGTGCCGGCGGACGCCGCATCGGGCGTCTACATCGCGAAGCCGACCCGGGCCGACAACAACGGCGCGAGCCACATCGTGTTCGTGGTCCGCGATGACGACGGCAACTCCGACCTGCTCATGCAGACCTCCGACACGACATGGCAGGCGTACAACCCGTACGGCGGGTACAACGTCTACCCCACCGGTTCCACGGGCGTCAACGCGCAGAAGGTCAGCTACAACCGTCCGGTCACGACCCGCAGCGGCGAGCGCGAGAGCTACCTGTTCAGCGCCGAGTATCCGATGATCCGCTGGCTCGAGCGCAACGGCTACGACGTCAGCTACACGAGTCACCGCGACACGGGACTCCGACCCGCCGAGCTCCTGGAGCACCGGGCCTTCCTCTCGGTCGGGCACGACGAGTACTGGTCACAGGAGGAACGCGATGCCGTCGAGGCGGCCCGCGACGCCGGCGTGAATCTCGCGTTCTTCAGCGGCAACGAGGTCTACTGGAAGACCCGGTACGAGGATTCGACGCAGAACGGTGCAGCGGGCGACCAGCGCACGATGGTCGCCTACAAGGAGGGGTCGGCCGCGGCATCCCCCGACGAGCACCAGCGGTGCTACAACAACTTCAGCTGCGACCCGTCAGACTCCTGGACCGGGCTGTGGAGGGAGTCGCCGGCGTCGACGTCGGGCAACTCGCTCGTCGGTGAGCCCGAGAACGCCCTCACCGGCCAGATCAGCTGGAGCAGCGACACGGCGGCGATGACGGTGCCGGGCGAGTTCGCCGGGCTTCGATTCTGGCGGAACACGGATGTCGCGAGCCTCTCCGCGAGCGGCAGGGTCACGCTGCCCAACGGCCTCGTCGGCTACGAATGGAACCCCGAGTCGTCGAAGTACGCGGCGTGGTACCCGCCGGGTCGCGTCCTCCTCTCGAACACCACGATCGGGTCGCAACAGCACAGCATGAGCCTGTATCGGGCGTCCAGCGGCGCGCTCGTCTTCGGCGCCGGCACGATCCAATGGTCGTGGGGTCTCGACGCCGAACACGAATACGGCGACTTCATGTCCGATCCGGGCGACACCTCGAGCCGCACCGTGCAGCAGGCGACGATGAACCTCCTCGCCGACATGGGCGCCCAGCCTGCGACCCCGCAGTCGAACCTCGTCGTCACGGCCGGGTCGACCGACGCGACGCCCCCCACGGTCAACATCACCTCCTCGGTGGCCAGCGTGACGGGCCCCGGCTCGCGCACCGTCTCGGGAACCGCGAGCGACGTCGGCGGTGTCGTCGGCGTGGTCGAGGTCTCGACCGACGGCGGATCCAGCTGGCAGCGTGCCAGCGGCAAGGCGAACTGGAGTCACACGTTCACCGCCCTCGCGGGAACCCCCGCCATCCGGGTCCGCGCGGCCGATGACAGCGCCAACCTGAGCGCCACCGTGTCGCTCGGCATCGCGCCGACGGCATGTCCCGACGGCACCGGGTGCTCGACGATCTTCCCGCAGAGCGTCACCGGCGCCGAGGTGGCCGACCCGGCTGCTGTCGAGCTGGGCGTGAAGTTCCGGTCCGACGTCGGGGGCCAGGTCAAGGGAATCCGCTTCTTCAAGACCGCCGGCAACACGGGCGCCCACACCGGCTCGTTGTGGTCGGCATCGGGCCAGCGACTGGCGACCGTGACCTTCGGCAGCGAGTCGGCGACCGGATGGCAGGAGGCCAGCTTCTCCGCGCCCGTCACGATCGAGCCGAACACGACCTACATCGCCTCGTACTTCACGACGAGCGGCCGGTACGCGATGGGCACCTCCTTCGCGAACGCCGGCGTCGACAGCCCACCGCTGCACGCCCTCCGCGGAGGCACCGACGGACCGAACGGCGTCTACCGCTACGGCTCGGGCGGCGTCGTCCCGACCTCGTCGTGGGAGTCCGCGAACTACCTGGTCGACGTGCTCTTCACTCCCGTCATCCCCGTCGACGAGACCGCGCCCACGGTGACCGCCACGGCGCCGCAGGCGGATGCGATCAGCGCGGACCCGGCGGCGAACATCACCGCGTCGTTCAGCGAGGCGATGGACCCGGCATCCATCACCGCCACGACCTTCGAGCTGCGCGACCCCGCCGGCGCTGTGGTCCCGGCGACGGTCACCTACAACGGCTCGACCGGTCGAGCGGTGCTCGACCCGACCGCCGCACTCGCGGGAGGTACCCGCTACACGGCCACGGTGAAGGGCGGACCCGAAGGGGTCGCGGATGCCGCAGGCAACCCGCTCGCGCAAGACCTGACCTGGTCGTTCCGCACGTCGGGCGCGAACACGACGGCACCCCTCGTGACCGCCACGACCCCGACGGCCGGCGCGACCGGCGCCAAGGTCGACGCGAACCTCACGGTCGTCTTCAGCGAGGCGATGGATCCCGCGTCGATCACCCCCGCGACGGTCGAGCTCCGCGACGCCGCGGGCAACGCGGTCGCGACCACCGTCAGCTACGACGCCGCCACGACGTCGGCGATCGTCGTTCCGAGCGCCCCGCTGGCGTTCGCCACCCAGCACACCGTGACCGTTCGCGGCGGAGCGGGCGGAGTCCGCGACGCTGGCGGAATGCCGCTGCAGGCCGACGTGAACGTCAAGTTCACCACTGCGGGCCCCGACACGACCCCGCCCTCGGTGGTGGGAACGTGGCCGGTCCGGGATGCCGCGGACTTCGGCGTCGACGCCGAGATCACGGCGATCTTCAACGAGGACATGGCGCCCGTGTCGATGACCGGCACGACCGTGCAGCTGCGCACCTCCTCGGGCAGCCTCGTGAACGCGGTGATCAGCTATGACGCCGCGACGAAGGCCGTGGTGATCAACCCCTCCACGCCGCTCGCGCACAACAGCGAGTACACGGTGACGATCGTCGGCGGAGCGGGCGGCGTCACCGATGCTGCCGGCAACCCGATGGTCGGCACGTACTCGTGGACCTTCGCCACCGTCCCGATGACGGGCGGTCGACCGAACCCCGACATCGGGCCCGGCGGCCCGGTGCTGATCGTCAAGGGGACGAGCGAGTTCGGGGCGTACCTCCCCGAGATGGTGCGCGGTGAGGGACTGAACCTGTTCACCGTGCGTACGACGTCATCGTTCACCGCCACCGCGCTGGCGCCCTACGACACCGTGGTGCTCGGCGAGACCACGCTCACCGCCGCGCAGGTGACGGCGCTGACCGACTGGGTCAACGCCGGTGGAAACCTCATCGTGATGCGGCCGTCGGGTTCGCTGGCCGGCCTCCTCGGACTCACCCTGGTCGGCGGCACCGTCTCCGAGGGCTACATCAAGGTCGACACCACGACCGTGCCCGGCAAGGGCATCGAGGCGACGACCATGCAGTTCCACGGCGCGGCCGACCTGTACCGCCCGCTCGCCGGGACCCAGGTGCTGGCGCAGCTGTACAGCAACGGCACCACGGCGACCGAGTACCCGGCGGTGACGACGCGCAGCGTCGGCACTGCGGGCGGATCGGCGACGGCATTCACGTTCGACCTGGCGCGGTCGGTGGTCTACACCCGTCAGGGCAACCCGGCCTGGAGTGGCCAGGAGCGCGACGGATACTCTCCGCTCCGTTCGAACGACCTCTTCTACGTCGATTACCTCGACATGTCGAAGGTCAGCATCCCCCAGGCCGACGAGCAGCAGCGCCTGCTGGCGAACATCATCACCGAGACGACCCGCGACGTGCTGCCGGTTCCGCGTTTCTGGTACCTGCCGCGGGGTGGGGCCGCCGCGATCGTGATGACGGCCGACGAGCACAACAGCGGCAACGTGCCGTCGCGCTTCGCCAACGAGCTCGCCCGGAGCGCGGCGAACTGCGACGTCGCCGACTGGGAGTGCATCCGATCGACGTCGTACCACTTCGTCGACTACTCGCTCATCTCGGACGCCCAGGCCGTCACGTACGAGCAGCAGGGCTTCGAGCTCGGCCTGCACCCGAACTCGGGATGCGGCGACGTGAACCGGGCCCAGTTCGCCGCGCTGATGTCGGAGCAGCTGGTCGCACTGGCGAGGAACTACCCGAGCATCACCCCGCCGAAGACCAGCCGCAACCACTGCATCTTCTGGATCGGCTACACGACGGTGCCCGAGGAGGAGGAGAAGCTCGGCATCCACCTCGACACCAACTACTACTACTGGCCTCCCGAGTGGGCCGGCACTCGCCCGGGCATGTTCACCGGTTCGGCGATGCCGCAGCGGTTCCTGTCGACGACCGGCGACCTCGTCGACGTGTACCAGGCGACCACGCAGATGACCGACGAGTCGGGGCAGGCGTACCCATCGACCGCCATCGCACTCATGGACAACGCGATCAACAAGGGCTACTACGGCGCCTACGTCGCGAACCTCCACACCGACGGCCCCAACGCCGGCGCGTATCACGACGCCGTCATCACCGCCGCAGCGGCACGAGGCATCCCGATCATCACGGCCGAGCAGCTGCTCGACTGGACCGACGGGCGCAACTCCTCGTCGTTCACGAACCTCAGCCGCTCGGGCGGCACCGTGACGTTCACGCTCAACGCGGGCAGCGGCGCGAACGGCCTGCAGGCCATGCTGCCCACCGAGGGAAGCACGGGCACGCTGCAGTCGATCTCGCGGAGCGGCAGCAACGTGACGTTCCAGACGAAGGTCGTGAAGGGCGTCAGCTACGCCGTGTTCAACGGCGTGGCCGGCAACTACACGGCGACCTATCAGGTCGATTCGACGGCGCCCACGATC
The DNA here is from genome assembly GCA_036378815.1 of Agromyces sp. Taxonomy (GTDB): domain Bacteria; phylum Actinomycetota; class Actinomycetes; order Actinomycetales; family Microbacteriaceae; genus Agromyces. Next base: position 5,060 of record DASUVU010000074.1, read on the forward strand.
TCGGAGCCCCTGGCGACGATGACCGGCGGCACCTCGGCCGAGGTCACCTGGCGCACCAATGAGGCGGCGACGTCGCGGGTCGAGTACGGGACATCCGCCGGTTCGCTCACGCTGTCGTCGCAGGGCGGCACGCTGTCGACCTCGCACCTCGTCCGCCTGAACGACCTCGCCCCCGAGACGACGTACTACTACCGGATCTCGTCGGCCGATGCGTTCGGCAACACGAGGGTCTGGCCGGCGGCGGGCTCCCCGCCCGCGACGTTCACCACGGCGGCCGCGGCCGCGGCCGATACGACCTTCGCCGAATTCGGGGCGGGAACACCGGGCACGGCGACCTACGTGTCCAACTCCGCCGGCGGAGAAGTGATGCTGGCACCGGTGGTCGGGGCTGAGTTCGAGGGCACGGGCGTGCCCTCGGGCTGGACGACCGGTGCATGGACCGGCGGCACTCCCTCCTTCACGGGCGGCGCCGCCAACGTCGACGGCTCGTGGCTGCGAACCAGCACCTCGGTGGGATCCGGGCGCGCGGTCGAGTTCGCCGCGACGTTCAACGGCACGACGTTCCAGAACGCCGGGTTCGCCGTGACGCTCGCCGGCACCGGCGAGTCGTGGGCCATGTTCGGCACGAGCGAGATCTCGGGCGTGCTGCAGGCCCGCACGCGGAATGCCGGCGGCACCGTCGTCGACGTGCCGCTGGGCTCGCAGTTCATCGGCTCCGAGCACGTGTTCCGCATCGAGTGGGACTCGTCGGTCCGGTTCTACGTCGACGGCGCGCTCGTGCACACCGCGGCCACGGTCGGCGGTTCGATGCGCCCGCTGGTCAGCGATTTCAGCACCGGTGGCGGTGGCCTGAACGTCAAGTGGATGCGACTCACCCCGCACTCGGGCAGCGGCTCCTTCGTCTCGCGCGTGCATGACGCCGGAACGGTGGCGAACTGGGGCATGCTGGGCCCGGTCGCGACCGTACCGGCCGGCACCACGCTGGCGTACGACGTGCGCACGGGGAACACCGCGACGCCCGACGGCACCTGGACGGCGTTCGCCCCGATCGCCGCCGGCCAGGACATCCCGAACGCGGCCCGCTACCTGCAGTACCGGGCGCGGTTCACGACGAGCAACGGCTACGTCACGCCGTCGCTGACCGCGATGCGCCTGCCGTACACGACCGTGCCGCCGACCCCCGACACGACACCGCCGGTGATCTCGGCGGTCGGGGCGACGGTCACCGGTCAGAGCACCGCGTCGATCGCGTGGGTGACCGACGAGCAGTCAACGACGCGGGTGGAGTACGGCGAGGCGCCCGACGAGCTCGACGCCTCGGCGCAGAACCCGACGCTGGCGACGAACCACGCCATCACCCTCACGGGGCTGACGCCGGCGACGGAGTACTTCTTCCGTGTCGTGTCGACGGATGCCGCGGGCAACACCGCGACATCGGCGACCTCGTCGTTCACGACCCAGGCACCTGACACGACGGCGCCGAAGATCACGGCGCGCACTCCTGCTCCCGATGCCACGAACACCGCCGTGGGCGCGGATGTCACCGTGTCGTTCGACGAGCCGATGAACGCGGCGACGTTCACGACGTCGACCTTCACGCTGCGGGCCGACGGGGCATCCGTCAACGTGCCCGCCTCGGTGACGGCGTCCGGCGCGACGGCGACCCTGAACCCCACCGCGAACCTGGCGCCGGGAACCCGGTACACCGCGACCGTCGCCCAGTCGGTGACGGATGCCGCGGGCAACCCGCTCGGCAGCAACGCCACGTGGTCCTTCACCACGGCCTCGTCGGTGGCCACCACGCTCGAGGACACCACGTCGGCGAACTTCGGCGCCGGCACCCCCGGGAGCGCGACGTACGTCGCGAACTCCGCCGGCGGCGAGGTGATGCTGGCACCGGTGCTCGGCTCCGAGTTCGAGGGCACCGGCGTGCCCTCCGGCTGGACGACCGGTGCGTGGACGGGCGGGAACACGACGTTCTCGGGTGGCGCCGCCAACGTCGACGGTTCGTGGCTGCGGACGAGCGGTTCGGTGGGAGCGGGTCACGTGCTCGAGTTCACCGGAACGTTCACGGGCGCGCCGTTCCAGAACGCCGGCTTCGGCGTGACGCTCTCGGGCGCCAGCGAATCGTGGGCGATGTTCGGCACGAGCGAGACCTCGGGCGTCCTGCGCGCTCGGATCCGGAACGCCGGCGGCACCGTCGTCGACGTCGCCCTGGGGTCGCAGTACGTCGGATCGGAGCACAAGTTCCGGATCGAGTGGGGCACGAACGTCCGGTTCTTCATCGACGACGCACTCGTGCACACCGCCGACGCGGTCACGGGATCGATGCGTCCGTTGGTCAGCGACTACACCAACGGCGGCGGGGGCATCACCATGCGCTGGATGCGGGTGACCCCGCTGGCCCCGACGGTGAGCGAGGAGTTCAACGGCAGCACCCTGCCCTCCGGCTGGACCAGCTCGTTCTGGGCCGGCGGAATCGGCGGGTCGACGGTGGCCGGAGGCAACGTGACCGTCAACGGTGCGCTGCTCCGCGGCACCACCCTCTCGGGCCCTGGCAGCTCGGTCGAGTTCCCGGCGACGTTCGGGGCGGCGGCCTACCAGCACGCCGGGTTCGGCGTCGATCTCGCCGGCACGTCCCGCTGGGCGATGTTCAGCACCAATGGCACCACCGACACCCTGTACGCGCGCACGAACAACAACGGCACCGTCAGCGACACGTCGCTCGGCACCGGACTGGTCGGCTCGTCGCACACGTATCGCGTCGACTGGCTCGCCGACCGCGTCGTGTTCTCGGTCGACGGCGTGGTCAGGCACACGCAGAACGTGGCGATCTCGGGCACGATGGGCCCGGTGGTCAGCGACTACGCAGCGGGTGGCCCGGGAGTGATCGTCGGTTCGATCCGGATGTCGCCCGCGGCGAGGACCGGCGTGTTCATCTCGCGGGTGCTCGATGCCGGCAAGGCGGCCGACTGGCAGGCGCTCGACGTGGCGGCGCAGGTTCCGGCGGGCACGGGCATCGTCATCGAGGTCCGCACCGGCTCGGTCGCCACGCCCGATGGCTCGTGGACCCAGTACACGCCGGTGAGCGCGGGTGCCGACATCCCGAACAGCGGGCGGTACATCCAGTACCGTGCGACGCTCACGGGCTCCACGACGACGTCGCCGGTTCTCGAGCGGGTCGGGATCGGAGCGCTCGTCGCGCCGTGACCCGCGCTGAGGCTGTGCCCGACCTGCAGGGGGTTGGCGGGCACAGCCTCGGCCGTGTCGCGTGCGTCTGCGAGCCGTCGCAGGAGCGATCAGTCGCGGGCGCTGCGTGCGAGGGTCCGGCGCGCGCCGGCCGACGCGGTGCCGCGGGCGGCCGCGATCGCGTCGGCGGCACGGACGAGCGCGAGGTGCGACAACGCCTGCGGCGTGTTGCCGGCCTGACGCCGAGTGATCGGGTCGGCCTGCTCCGACACCAGCCCGAGCGGGGTGCAACACGCGAGGAGCCGGTCCATGAGCTCGACCGCGTCGTCGAGGCGACCCGAGTTGGCGTACTGCTCGACGAGCCAGAACGAGCAGGCGAGAAAGGCGTTCTCGTCACCGGGCACGCCGTCGATCTCGGCCTCGGTGCGGTACCGGCAGACGAGGCCGTTGCGCATCAGGGTCTGCTCGATGCGCGCGACCGTGCCCAGCATGCGCGGGTCGTCGTAGGCCACGTAGCCGACCTGCGCGAGCTGCAGCAACGCGGCATCCACCTCGGTCGTGCCCTCGAACTGCACGTAGCTGCCGAGCGCCGGGTCGTAGCCGCCCTGCTCGATGCGTTCGGCGATGGCGGCTCGGGCCGCCTTCCACTGGTCGACGGGACCCTGCAACCCGTCGTACTCGACGGCGCAGATGCCACGGTCGAAGGCCGCCCAGAGCATCGCTCGCGAGTGGGTGAAGTTCCGCTCGGGTCCGCGGATCTCCCAGATGCCCGAGTCGGGGCGGTCGAGCTGTGCCGCCGCCTCCCCCAGCAGGGCCACCTGCAGCGACCACGCGAAGTCATCGCGCTCGATGCCGGCGTGGCGGGCGGCGTCGAGCGCGAGCATCACCTCGCCGAAGACGTCGGCCTGGTACTGCTCGGATGCCGCGTTGCCGATTCGCACGGGCGTGCTGCCCGCGTAGCCCGGCAATGTGGTCACCTCCCACTCGGTGAGCCGCCGCTCCCCCGCGAGCCCGTACATGATCTGCACGTCGCCCGGGTCGCCGGCGATGGCGCGGAGGAGCCACTGGCGCCACGCCTCGGCCTCGTGGTTGTAGCCGTGGCTCATGAGCGCCTCGAGGGTGAGCGCGGCGTCGCGGAGCCAGACGTAGCGGTAGTCCCAGTTGCGTGCTCCGCCGAAGTCCTCAGGCAGGCTCGTGGTCACGGCCGCGACGATGCCACCCGTGTCTTCGTGGGTGAGCAGGCGGAGCACCAGCAATGACCGTCGCACCGCCGCGTCGTAGGCGCCCGGCTCGGCGCAGGAGCGGACCCACGATCGCCACCATTTCGCCGTGTCGTCGAGGGCTGCCTCGACGTCGACCGGCTCGGGCGGAGTCAGGTGCGCCGGGAACCACGAGAGCTGGAGGTCAACCGACTCCCCCTCGCTGATCTCGAAGGTGCCGGCGTGGCTGTAGTCGCCGGCGGCGAGCCGCGGGCCCCGCACCACGATGGCGTCGGGTCCGGCAACGGCGAGCAGCGCAGGCGCTTGGGGCGTGCCGACCTGGCGGACCCAGGGCATGGCCGAGGCGTATTCGAAGCGCACGCGCAACTCCTGCCGCATCGTCACGCGGCCCCGGATGCCGCGGACACGTCGGATCACGTCGCTGCGACGGTCGGAGTGCTCGACCACGGGCATGAAGTCGGTCACCTCGACCTCGCCGTCGGCAGTGACCCAGCGGGTCACCAGGGTGAAGGTGTCGGTGGCGTAGTCGCGCGTGGTCGTGGCCGCGGAATCCGCTGGCCTGAGGCCCCACCTGCCCTGCTCGGCGTCACCGAGGAGCGCCCCGAAGATCGATGCGGCGTCGAATCGCGGCATGCACAACCAGTCGATGGACCCGTCGGTGCCGATGAGCGCGGCCGAGCGACAGTCGCCGATGACGGCGTACTCCTCGATCGGCTGGGGCATCGTCGGGGCCTTCCCGTGGGAACGATTCCATTCTGCCGCATGGGCCTGTCGCTACGGGCGCCCGAGCCCTTTATACTCCCACCCGGCCGCTCGCCAGGCGACGGGGTCGAGCACGTTGCGCCCGTCGATGACGCGCGCGCCCGCGACGAGCCGCCCGGTCTCCACGGGGTCGAGCGCCCGGTACTCCCGCCACTCGGTGACGAGCACGACGAGGTCGGCGCCCGCGAGCGCCTCGCGCGTCGAGGTGGTGTAGTCGAGCTGCGGATGCCGCAGCCGGGCGTTCTCGATCCCCTGCGGGTCGGTCGCCACGACAGAGGCGCCGAGGCCCTTGAGCTGCACGGCGACGTCGAGCGCCGGCGAGTCGCGCACGTCGTCGGACTCGGGCTTGAACGTGACGCCGAGCACGGCGACCTTCTTGCGGAACACCGATCCGTCGAGCACCGCGACGGCGAGGTCGACGACGCGCTGCCGCTGCCGCAGGTTGATCGCGTCGACCTCCTTCAGGAACGTGAGCGACTCCCCTCGACCGAGTTCGTCGGCGTGGGCGGTGAACGCTCGGATGTCCTTCGGGAGGCATCCGCCCCCGAATCCGACGCCGGCGTTCAGGAAGCGACGACCGATTCGGGCGTCATGGCCGATCGCGTCGGCGAGCGCCGTGACATCCGCTCCGGTCGCATCCGCGATCTCGCTCATCGCGTTGATGAAGCTGACCTTCGTGGCGAGGAAGGCGTTCGCGGCGACCTTCACGAGCTCGGCGGTCGCGTAGTCGGTGACGAGTCGCGGCGTGCCCGCCTCGATCGCGGCACGGTAGACATGGTCGAGCACGGATGCCGCGCCCGCGCGGTCCCCGTCGCCGACGCCGTACACGAGGCGGTCGGGCTCGAGTGTGTCCTTCACCGCGAAGCCCTCGCGCAGGAACTCGGGGTTCCAGGCGAGCGACGCGTGCGGTGCCTCCGCGGCCAGTCGAGCAGCAAGACGCGCCGCAGTGCCGACGGGCACCGTGCTCTTGCCGACGACGAGGGCCCTCTCCGAGAGGTGGGGCAGCAGCGACACGAACGCCGCGTCGACGTGGCTGAGGTCGGCGGCGTGCGTGTCGGAGGTCGGCGGGGTGCCCACGGCCAAGAAATGCACCTCGGCGTCCGCGGCATCCGCGATCTCGGTGCTGAATCGCAGCCGGCCGCTTGCGGTCGCCGACGTCAGGATCTGGGCCAGTCCGGGCTCGAAGAACGGTGGACGGCCGGCGGCGAGCGCCTCGATCTTGCGTTCGTCGATGTCGATGCCGACCACTTCGTGTCCGAGTTCGGCCATCGCCGACGCGTGCACCGCACCGAGGTAGCCGCAGCCGATCACCGAGATGCGCATGCAGGGGTCCTTTCGTCGCCGACCTCCATTCTCTCAGTGTGCGGTGAACGGAATGTCTCTCAGTGTGCGGTGATCGGAATGCGACGGAGGCCCGCAGGCATGCGTCCCCCGGGC
>DASUVU010000075.1:0-5927 GCA_036378815.1 Agromyces sp.
GCCAGGTCGACGACCTCGACGCGTTCCTCTCGGGCCGCGGCGAGTCACTCGATGCCGTGATCGAACTGAGCGTCCCGCGCGAGGTCAGCATCGAGCGCCTGCTGCAGCGGGCCATCGACCAGGGCCGCACCGACGACACCGAGCAGGTCATCTCGAACCGCCTCGCGATCTACGAGCGCGAGACGGCGCCGATCCTCGATGTCTACCGCCCGCAGGGCCTCGTCGTGCCGGTCGACGGCGTCGGAACGCTCGACGAGGTGACGGAGCGGATCTTCTCCGCGCTCGCCACTCGCGGGCTACGGCCCCTCGAGCACGACAACGGCGGCAACGGCGCTGCAGCCTGACGTTCGCGTGTTCCGCCGTTCCCTCTACAAGACGGCCGCCGAGCTCCGCTCCATGCGCGCGGCCGGGGCCGCGACGGCCGCAGCGCTCGCGGAGGCGCGACGCCTGGTCGAGGTGGGGGCGACGCCGCTCGAGCTCGATGCGGCCGCCGAACGCGTCATCCGCGAACTCGGCGGGCGGCCGAACTTCCAGCTCGTCCCCGGATATCGGCACACGTTGTGCGTCTCCGTCGACGACGACGTCGTGCACGGCATCCCCGGCGATCGCCCGTTCCGTCCGGGCGACATCGTCTCCGTCGACGGCGGTGCCGAGGTCGCGGGGTGGAATGGTGACGCGGCGTTCACCGTCGTGCTCCCCGATCCCGCCCGGCCCGAGGTCATCGTGGCGCGCGAGACGCTCTCGACGGTCACCGAGCAGGCACTCTGGCACGGGATCGCAGCACTGGCGAGTGCGCGGCACCTGAACGAGGTCGGTGCCGCGATCGAGGACTTCGTCGAGAGCCGGAGCGACGCCGACGACCCGGGGCAGCGCTACGGGATCCTCACCGACTACGTCGGCCACGGCATCGGGCGGAGCATGCACGAGGAGCCGCCCGTGTTCAACTTCCGCGTCGACCGGAAGGGCCCGGCCGTGAAGCCCGGCCTCGTCGTCGCGATCGAGCCGATGATCGTGGCGGGATCCACCGACACCTTCCTGCGTGACGACGAATGGACGGTCACCACCGCCGACGGCGCCGATGCGGCGCACTGGGAGCACTCCGTCGCCGTGCACGACGAGGGGATCTGGGTGCTGACCGCCGAAGACGGCGGGGCGACCGGCCTCGAGCCGTTCGGCGTCGTGCCCGTGCCCATCCCGTAGACCGTCGTCGCCGCGCCGGCACCACGCGGCGGATACGTCACGACGCGTGCGGCTCCATCAGGCGCGCGAGCTCCGCGAGGAGTCCGGGGTAGTCGGTCGCACCCTGCACGAGTCGCTGCACGTTCTCGCGCTCGGAGAACGTCTCGACGAACTGGTCGAAGACCTCCTGGAAATCGGCGCGGCCACTCTCGGCGAAGGCGATCAGCGCGACGACGTTCACCGGCGAGCCGCCCCAGTCGATGGGGGCCTCATCGATCGCGATGGCGATCGCGGTGCGCTGCGCCGTCATCGACATGGCGTGCGGCACTGCGAGGTGTTCCGTGAACGCGGTCGACGAGAGCCGCTCGCGCTCGAGCGCACCCTCGACGTACGCGCGATCGATGACGCCCGCGTCGATCATCCGGTCGCCGAGCATCCGGATCGCCCCGTCGCGATCGAGCCCGCGGAGGCCGCGGACGAACAGGTCGGGCGCGATGTAGCCGGCGAGGGATGCCGCGAGCCTGGCCCGCCGATGTGCACGCCGAACGCTGGCGACCTCAACCCGGATGCGCTCGAAGTCGGCCTCCGACGGGAACGGCGGGATGACGACGACCCGCCCCACCGGCGACGATGACGGCAGGACGGTCACGACGACGTCGGCGTCGTCGGCCTGAGCGCCCTCACCCTGCTCGACGACGACGACCTCGTCGTCGACCGCCGATCGGATCCGGGCCGCGAGGGCGGTGCGCACGTCGTGGTACGCGGGCACCGAGACCGCGAGGCGCACGACCTTGCCGCGCGAGCGGCGCTGGTCGAGGTAGGCGCCCACGTGCATGGCGATGTAGGCGATCTCGTCGTCGTTCACCCCGATCCCCTCGGTGCGCGCGAGCTCGCTCGCGATGTAGACCGCCAGCTCGTAGATCAGCGGGTAGGCCGCCTTGATGGTGCTCGTGAGCGGGTTGCGCGAGAAGCTCGAGTCGCTCGCCCGGGCCACGAGGTTGTCGACGTGCAGCGCGAGCCGGTCGATGAATTCGTCATCGTCGAGATCGATGAGGTACGCGGATGACGCGCCCGCGACGATGCGGCGCACGAGCGGCACCCTCGGCGAGACCGGGCGGCCTGCGGCATCCGCCTGTGCGGTGTCCGTCGTGCGGGTCGCCGCCCGCGTCTCGAGGAGGCGGGTCAGGTGCGCGAGATCCGCGGGACCGATCGCGGTGCCGAAGTGCTCCGCCACGAGGCCGGCCAGCAGCTCCGCGAGCGGCCCGCGATCGGGATCCGAGTCGGTCGCCGGCGTCTCGGCAGGCGTCGACGGCCCGAGCGGATGATCCGCCGAGACACGGTCGAGGGCGATCGCGATGTGCAGCAGGACGTCGTTGAGGCCGTACTCGTTGGGCGCGTAGCCGGTGTCGGCGAGTCCCGTGACGAGGGCGTCGCGGAACCCGTCGACCGACGGGAACGCGGCGCGGAGCGACTCGATCTCGACCATCCCGCGCGAGGACTCCTCGCGGAACAGGGCACCGAGCAGCCGCCGACGTGCCGTCTCGGGGCCCCGCAGCGCGACACGGGACCCGTGCCGCACCAGCGCGAGTCCCGTGCCCTCGAGGCGAGCGCGGACGCGAGTGAGATCGGCCTCGAACGTCGAGTCGCTGACGTGCAGCGCCTCGGCCGCGTCGTGCACGTCGAGCCCGTCGGCGGCGTCGATGAGCGAGCGGATGACGCGAGCCGACCGGGCGGCAGGGGAGGAGCCCTGCGATGGCGACGCGCGGCGGGTCGCCGCCCACGCGGCACGGTCGAGGCGGTAGCCCTTCGGCCCGGACTCGATCACCGTGCCGCGCGTGTTCGCCTGGACCGCGTAGTTGCGGATCGTGCGGGAGGTCACCCCGAGGCGGTCGGCGAGCTCGGACGCGGTGGTCCACCCGTCGGCGCGTTCGAGCGCCTCGACGAGTCGCTCCCACTTCTCGGTCATGCAGCTCCGGTCTCGCGGGCGCCACGCGACGCCGTGCGGTCGCAGCCCAGTCAACCATCGCAGGGCCTTCGTGTGGCCGGTGGACGCGGATTTCCGGGGGTGCGGAAGCGAATCGGCTGGAGCTCCGATGCGAGGGACGAGCAGAATCGATGCATCGCGGCACCCGCCGCGGACGGACGATCAATGAGGACCGGGCGGCGCCCGCCGAGGAGGAATCGTGGTGCGCATCATCGTGGTCTGCGGCGCCGGCGCCTCGAGCACCTTCGTCGCCCACCGCATCCGCCGGGCGGCAGCGGCGCGCGGCATCGCGGTGCGCGCGACCGCGACCAGCGAGTCCCAGCTCGATCGCGCGCTCACCGATGCCGATGTGCTCCTCGTCGGCGCGCACCTCGCCGATCGGCTCGACGTCGTCCGGGAACGCGCCGGTGCGGCATCCGTGCCGGTCGCGATGCTGTCCGAATCGGCCGCCGCGGCCGGCGACGGCGCGGAGGCCCTCGACATCGCCCTCGAGTTCGCCGGAGCCGTGTCATGAGCGGGTACGCGCCGCGCGCCGCGCGATCGACGGACGTGGCGGTCGGCTACGGTGAAGTCGGGAACGGAAGCCAGCGACGGGAACCGGAATCATGGTGGAACGCACAGTTCGAATCGGATCGACCCACGGCCTGCACGCACGCCCGGCCAAGCTCTTCACCCAGGCGGTCGCCGCATCAGGGTCGGCCGTCACCCTCCAGAAGACCGGCGGCTCGCCCGTCAACGCGGCGAGCATCCTCAGCGTCATCGCTCAGGGCATCGACCACGGCGACGAGATCACGCTCGTCGTCGACGGTGGCGACGAGCAGGCGGTGCTCGATCACCTCGTGGAGTTGCTCAGCACCGACCACGACGAGTAGCTCGCGGCATCCGTCACCCAGTCGACCGAATCGGGAGGACGAGTGATGGAGATCAGGGGAACCGGCATCGGACAGGGTGTCGCCGTCGGGCCGGTGGTGCGCATGGCCGCACCGCTGCCGGAGCCGGTCGACCGACCGAGCCACCTCGACCCCGAGCGGGAGGCCGAACGCGCGCGAGCGTCGCTGTCGGTCGTCGCGGCCGAGCTCGCCGAACGCGGGGCGAAGGCGGGCGGGGCGGCGAAGGACGTGCTCGAGGCGCAGGCGATGATGGCCGAGGACCCGAGCCTCATCGACGAGGTGACGAAGCTGCTCGCCACCGGCAAGACCGCCGAACGGGCCGTCTACGAGGCGTTCGCGGCGTATCGCGACCTGCTCGCCGGCATGGGCGGGTACATGGGCGAGCGCGCCGCCGACCTCGACGACATCTCGCAGCGGGTCATCGCGCATCTCCTGAAGCTGCCCGCCCCCGGCGTGCCGAACCCCGGACACCCCTTCGTGCTCGTCGCTCGCGACCTGGCGCCCGCCGACACCGCGATGCTCGACCTCGACCAGGTGCTCGGGCTCGTGACGGTCGATGGCGGGCCGACCTCGCACACCGCGATCCTCGCCCGCGAGAAGTCGATCGTCGCGGTGGTCGGGGCGACGGATGCCGCGAGCCTCGCCGACGGCGACACCGTCGTGGTCGACGCGGCGAATGACCTCGTGCTGGCCCAGCCGACCGATGCCGACGTCGCCGACGCGAAGGCGCGGATCGCCGAGCGAGCGGCGCTCGAGGCCGCACCGGTCACTCCCGGCGCGCTCGCCGACGGCACCGCCGTGCCGCTCCTCGCGAACCTGGGATCGGCCGACGGCGCGGCAGAGGCCGTCAAGCTCGGCGCCGAGGGCGTGGGCCTGTTCCGCACCGAGTTCCTCTTCCTCGACGCGAACACGGCGCCGAGCGTGCGAGAGCAGCAGGAGCACTACACGCGCCTGCTCACGGCATTCCCCGGCAGGAAGGTCGTCGTACGCGTGCTCGACGCCGGCGCCGACAAGCCGCTCGCGTTCCTGAACGACGCGCCCGAGGACAACCCGGCGCTGGGGCTCCGCGGCATCCGCGCCCTCAGGCACTCCGAGGTGATCCTGCGTGAGCAGCTCACGGCACTCGCGGCCGCGGATGCCGCGGCCGACGCCGAGCTCTGGGTCATGGCCCCCATGATCGCGACGGTCGAGGAGACCCGGTACTTCACCGCGCTCGCGAAGGAGCTCGGCATCAGGGTCGCCGGCGTCATGGTCGAGACGCCGTCGGCCGCCCTCGTCGCCGACCGCATCCTCGCCGCGTGCGACTTCGCGTCGATCGGCACGAACGACCTGACGCAGTACACGATGGCCGCCGACCGGCTGCTCGGCACGGTCGCGAACCTGCAGGATCCGTGGCATCCCGCCGTGCTCCGCCTCATCGGCGAGGTGGGCGCGGCCGGCGCGGAACTCGGCAAGCCGGTGGGCATCTGCGGCGAGGCCGCCGCCGACCCCCTGCTCGCCGTCGTGCTCGTGGGCCTCGGCGCCACGAGCCTGTCGATGTCCCCGTCCGCCCTGGCGGACGTGCGCGCGTCACTGGCGCGCTACACGCTCGGCGACGCGAAGGCGATCGCCGAGTCCGCCCTCGCCGCGGATGGCGCGGCCGAGGCCAAGTCGGCGGCGCGGGCACTCGCCGCCGACCTCACCACGGCGGCCCCACCCGCCACCTGAGTCCGAAAGAGGCAACCGCCATGACAACGACGTCCCAGACGAAGAAGCCAGGAGGGGCTCGAGTCGCCGTCCAGCGATTCGGCTCGTTCCTGTCGAACATGATCCTCCCGAACATCGCCGCCTTCATCGCATGGGGCATCGTGACGATGTTCTTCATCCCGGCCGGG
>DASUVU010000076.1:0-7500 GCA_036378815.1 Agromyces sp.
AGCACGCGACATCGATCTTCGCCAAGCTCGGTGTCGCTCGGGAGGCCGACACGCATCGCCGGGTCGCTGCGGTCGTCGCATACCTTCGGGCCGTCAGCCGCTGACCAGGCCACAGATGGCGCCCGACAGTCAGCCGGATGCACTATAACGCCCGGTTCGGCGCAATGCGAGGGTCTATCGCCGGATCCCGCGTCCTCGAACACTGGATTCCACGGGCTGATCAACGCCCGGTGAGGTGGGCGCCCTCCCGTGCGCACGGCGCCACCTCGCGACATCCGTCGATCGAGGGAGGACATCGTGGCCGAGAAGGGGACCAGTCAGCAGCTGTCGGACGCGCCCGCTCCCGACGACGACCGCAAGCCCGACTCGCCCAGGGAGGTGACCAAGCGGTCGTGGGGCTACGTGTTCAGGAAGAGCTTCCGCGAGTTCATCGCCGACCAGTGCCCCGATCGGGCCGCGTCGCTGACCTACTACGGCGTGCTCGCGCTCTTCCCCGGGCTGCTGGCGATCATGTCGCTGCTGGCGCTGGTCGGGCAGGGCCAGCGCGCGATCGACCAGGTCTTCGGCATCGTGGAACAGGTCATGCCGGGCGATGCGCTCGACGTGATCCGTGGGCCGATCGAGGACTTCAGTGCGTCGCCGGCGGCGGGCTTCGGCTTCGTCACCGGCCTCGTCATCGCGATCTGGTCGGCGTCGGGCTACGTCGGGGCGTTCAGCCGCGCGATGAACCAGATCTACGAGATCGATGAGGGTCGTCCGTTCTGGAAGCTGCGCCCCATGCAGCTGGTCGTCACCATCGTCACGCTCGTGCTCATCGTCATCATCGCCGTGATCCTCGTGGTGTCGGGACCGATCACCGAGGCGATCGGCGACGCGCTGGGCCTCGGAGAGGCCGTGAAGATCGTCTGGGAGATCGCGAAGTGGCCGCTCCTCGCACTCGCCGTCATCCTCGCCATCGCGATCCTCTACTACGCCACGCCGAATGCGAAGCAGCCGAAGTTCCGCTGGATCAGCCTCGGCGCGATCATCGCGATCGTCGTGCTCGTCATCGTCTCGGCGGGCTTCGCGCTCTACGTCGCGAACTTCTCGAACTACGACCGCACGTACGGCTCGTTCGCCGGCGCCATCGTGTTCCTGCTGTGGCTGTGGCTCGCGAACTGCGCGCTGCTGTTCGGGGCGGAGTTCGACGCGGAGCTCGAGCGCGGTCGCCAGTTGCAGGCCGGCATCGAAGCGGAGGAGGACATCCAGCTGCCGCCGCGCGACACCCGCAAGAGCGAGAAGGCGGCGAAGAAGGAGCAGGAGGACATCGAGCTCGGCCGCAAGATCCGCCTGGAGCACTCCGACGGAGCCGACGGTTCGAAGGCCGAGGAGGACGCGCGCCGCTGAGCGCCGCCCGCACCCCGACGAGGCACGCTGGGGAAAGCCACAGACCGGCGACGTAGACTGGCACGGTGCCTGCTGTGAATCTCGGAATGCCGAAAATCCCCGAAACGCTGGCTCCGCGACGCAAGTCCCGGCAGATCAAGGTGGGCAAGGTCCTCGTCGGCGGCGACGCGCCGGTGAGCGTGCAGTCGATGACCACCACGCCCACGCCGAACATCAACGCGACCCTCCAGCAGATCGCCGAGCTCACCGCATCGGGGTGCGACATCGTGCGGGTCGCGGTGCCGAGCCGCGACGACGCCGAGGCGCTGCCGATCATCGCGAAGAAGAGCCAGATCCCGGTCATCGCCGACATCCACTTCCAGCCGAACTACGTCTTCGCCGCCATCGATGCCGGCTGCGCTGCCGTTCGCGTGAACCCGGGCAACATCCGCAAGTTCGACGACCGCGTGGGCGAGATCGCCAGGGCCGCGCAGGCGGCGGGGGTCTCGCTGCGCATCGGCGTCAACGCGGGATCGCTCGATCCGCGCCTGCTCGAGAAGTACGGCAAGGCGACCGCGGAGGCACTCGTCGAGTCGGCGGTCTGGGAGGCGAGCCTCTTCGAGGAGCACGACTTCCACGACTTCAAGATCTCGGTCAAGCACAACGACCCGATCGTGATGGTGAAGGCCTACCGCATGCTCGCCGAGCGCGGCGACTGGCCCCTCCACCTCGGCGTGACCGAGGCGGGTCCGGCCTTCCAGGGCACGATCAAGAGCGCGACCGCGTTCGGCATCCTGCTCGGCGAGGGCATCGGCGACACCATCCGCGTCTCGCTGAGCGCGCCGCCCGTCGAGGAGATCAAGGTCGGCCTGCAGATCCTCCAGTCGCTGAACCTGCGCGAGCGCAAGCTCGAGATCGTGTCGTGCCCGTCGTGCGGGCGTGCACAGGTCGACGTGTACAAGCTGGCCGACGACGTGACCGCGGGCCTCGAGGGCATGACCGTTCCGCTACGGGTCGCCGTCATGGGGTGCGTGGTCAACGGGCCCGGCGAGGCACGCGAGGCCGACCTCGGCGTGGCATCCGGCAATGGCAAGGGCCAGATCTTCGTGAAGGGCGAGGTCATCAAGACCGTTCCCGAGTCCGAGATCGTCGAGACGCTCCTGGCCGAGGCGAACCGCCTCGCCGACGAGATGGGCGCGGATGCCCCAGTGGGTGCGCCCGAGGTGCTGACCCCCTAGTCCGCGGCGGGCGTCAGGCTACTGGCCGGCGTCGGTGACGTCGACGTCGAGGTGTTCGGTGGCGTCGGGATCCCGCGGAAGGCCGTCCTTCCGCGGCCGCTCGGCGGATGCGCGTTCGGATTCGTTCTCCGTGCCGTCATCCGGCGAGACGATGGGTGCAGGGTCGCTCATGATGTCGTTCCTCCGTGGTCACGCTCAACGCTCGCACCACACTGCGAGCCGGCGCACGGGGTTGACAGGGCCCGGGCTCGATTCATCGCGTCCGCGACGGGTGCGGGGCGAGTAGGGTGAGCGCACGGATGTCCCGGAGCGGCATCCGTTCGCGAAAGGGGACCGCGATGAGCGGAGACGGCACCGAGTACGAATACCCCGACGAGGCGGGGTATCCCGACGGCATGGGCACTCTGCACGAGGGAACCGAGGATGCCGCGGAGAAGACCGAGGAAGAGCTCGACCACTTCGCGATGGAGGACGAAGAGGACGACGACGAGGACGTCTGACGTCAGCCGGCGCTGAAGTCGACGGTTCCGGCACGGATGTCGGTGTGCTCGAGCACGACCGTGATCCGCTCGCCCGGGCGCACCTCGGGCCGGGCGTCGACCGACGCCGTCACCGCCGGCTCCGCGAGTTGGATCGTGGCCGAGCCGTTCCGCACCCGGAGCACTGTCGCCGTGAAGCGCTCGCCGATGCGTCCCGACAGCACGGCCGCCTCGACGCGAGCCACCGAGGCGCCGTCGAGCTGCGCGGCGCGCCGTGACGATGCGCCCATGAGGGCCGGCAACTCGCCGAGCGAATCGCGCGCCCAGCCGGGCACTTCGCGCCCGGCCGCGAGCGACTCGCACACGACGAGGCCCCACCGATCGACCAGGCGCCGCAGCGGCGCGGTGACGTGGGCGTACGGCGCCGCGAGGGCGGATTGCTCGGGGTCGGCGGGGACCTCGCCGTCCATCGCCTCGTAGCCCGCGCCGCGGAACAGGCCGGCCGCCGCCTGCAGGATCGCGAGCGACGCGGGCTCGTCGCGCGGCAGCCCGGCGAGGTACTCGCCATAGCCGACCGATTCCGCCCACGGGCGGCCCAGGGCAACGGTCTGCCGTCGGAACGCCGCGATGTCGTCGGGTGCCGGCTTCGGCATCGTTCGGAGGATGCCGACCCGTGCCGCGATCATGAGCTCCGCCGCCGCCATCCCGGTCATGAGCGAGAGCTGCGCATTCCAGTCCTCGACGGGAAGCAGTCGGCGGCGTTCGAGCGCGTAGCCGCCGTCGGCCGTGCGCACGATCTCCTCGTCGGGCACGTTGAGGCTCGCCCCGCCGCGGGCCCGCTCCTGCGCCAGCCTGAGCTCGCCGATCTCGCGGAGCAGGGCGAGCGACGATTCGTCCGACCTCGTGTCGACGCGGCGCTGCGCCTCCTCGTAGGTGAGCTGGGCACTCGAGCGCACGACGGCGCGCTCGAGGCGCGTCTCCTGCACCGCCCCGGCCTCGTCGAGCTCGAACGCCCACACGTAGGCGCTGCGGTCGACGCCGGGGAGCAGGGACGCGCGGTCCTCGCTCAGCACGGGCGGATGCAGCGAGACCCGGCCGTCGGCCGCGTAGATGGTCTGGCCGCGCTGACGGGCCTCGCGATCGACGGCGCCTCCGGGGCGCACGAAGCCCGGGACATCCGCGATCGCATAGTGCACGAGGTAGCCGCCCCGGCGACGCGACAGGCGCAGGGCCTGGTCGAGGTCACGAGATCCGGCCGGGTCGATGGTCACGAAGTGGAGGTCGCGACGGTCGGCCGTCGGTGGCGGCACAGCGGATGCCGCGGCCGCCGCCTCGGCGAGTACCTCGGCCGGGAACTCGGTCGGCAGCTCCATCGACGCACGGAGCTCGGCGAGCGCGGCGGCGAGCTCGCTCTGCGCGGCGGAGGCGGCGACGTGCGGCCGGCGACGGGGCATGGGCCAAGCCTATGGCGGGCTCCCGAATAGAATCATCGGGTGCCCACACGCCTCTCGAACTACTTCCTCCGTACCCTCCGCGAAGACCCCGCCGACGCCGAGGTCGCAAGCCACCGCCTGCTCGTGCGTGCCGGCTACATCCGCCGGCAGGCACCGGGAGTCTTCGCGTGGCTGCCGATCGGCCTGCGGGTGAAGGCGAAGATCGAGCAGATCATCCGCGAGGAGATGACCGCCGCCGGCGCACACGAGGTGCACTTCCCGGCGCTGCTGCCGCGCGAGCCGTACGAGGCCACCAACCGCTGGACCGAATACGGCGACAACCTGTTCCGGCTCAAGGACCGCAAGGACGCCGACTACCTGCTGGCCCCGACGCACGAGGAGGTCTTCACGCTGCTCGTGAAGGACCTGTACTCGTCGTACAAGGACCTGCCGCTGATGATCTACCAGATCCAGGACAAGTACCGCGACGAGGCCCGCCCGCGTGCCGGCCTGCTCCGCGGCCGCGAGTTCACGATGAAGGACGCGTACTCCTTCGACGTGTCCGACGAGGGGCTCGACGCGAGCTACCAGGCGCAGCGCGACGCGTACGAGCGCATCTTCGCCCGGCTCGGGCTCGACTACGTCATCGTCAAGGCGGATGCCGGGGCGATGGGCGGATCGAAGAGCGAGGAGTTCCTGCACCCGAGCCCCGTCGGGGAGGACACGTTCGTGCGCTCAGCGGGTGGGTACGCCGCCAACGTGGAAGCGTTCACGACGATCGCGCCCGAGCCCATCCCGTTCGACGGCCTGCCCGAGCCCGCGGTGCTCGACTCGCCCGACACCCCGACGATCGCGACCCTCGTCGATCTCGCGAACGCCGAGTACCCGCGGCCCGACGGCCGCGAGTGGACCGCCGCCGACACCCTGAAGAACGTCGTGCTGGCGCTCACCCACCTCGACGGCACCCGCGAGGTCGTCGTCGTCGGCATCCCCGGCGACCGGGAGATCGAGCCCAAGCGCGTCGGCGTGGCGTTCGCGGCCGACGACGTGGAGTCGGCCACCGACGCCGACTTCGCCAAGCACCCCCTCCTCGTGAAGGGGTACATCGGCCCGTGGTCTCCCGATGGCGCCGTGCTCGGCGAGGACTCGTCCACCGGCATCCGCTACTTCGTCGACCCGCGCGTCGTCGATGGCACGGAGTGGATCACCGGGGCGAACCTCGATGAGAAGCACGTGTTCGGGCTGGTCGCCGGCCGCGACTTCACGGCCGACGGCGTCGTCGAGGCGGCCGACGTGCGCGAGGGCGACCCCGCACCCGATGGCTCCGGGCCGGTCCACCTCGCACGCGGCGTCGAGATCGGCCACGTCTTCCAGCTCGGTCGCAAGTACGCCGAGGCGCTCGGCCTCAAGGTGCTCGACGAGAACGGCAAGCTCGTCACGGTCACGATGGGCTCGTACGGCATCGGCGTGACGCGCATCCTCGCGATCATCGCCGAGGGGCATCACGACGAGAAGGGCCTCGTGTGGCCGGCCGCGGTCGCCCCGTTCGACGTGCACGTCGTCGCGACCGGCAAGGACGAGGCGGTGTTCGACGCGGCCGAGAAGATCTCGGCCGAGCTCGAGGCATCCGGACTCGACGTGCTCTACGACGACCGGCCCAAGGTCTCGCCCGGAGTGAAGTTCGGCGACGCCGAGATCATCGGCGTGCCGAAGATCGTGATCGCCGGCCGAGGCGTCGTCGACGGGGTCGTCGAGGTCTGGGACCGGGCATCGGGGGAGCGAACCTCCGTGCCGATCGACGGGGTGGTCGCCGCACTGCGATGACCGAGGAGGGCGATCAGAGCCGGGCGTAGCGCGCGCGGGCGAAGCAGTAGAGGCCATAGAGGATCAGCCCCGCTCCGACGAGCCAGAGGATCACCTGGCCGAACGGCAGCTCCGCAAGGCTCTTGAGTGCTGCGTCGAGGCCGCCCGCCTTCTCAGGATCGTGGGTCAGTGCCGCGACGACGAACAGCACGCCCACCACGGCCACCGCGACGCCCTTGGCCACGTACCCGACCATACCGAGTGTGCGGATGCCGGTGCCGACCGCGCCCGCCGGCAGGTCGAGCTGCTTCTCGAAGTCCTTGCGGACCCCGCGGATGATGAATGCGACGCCGATCCCGAGGACGACGAGTCCGACGATCACGAGCAGCACGACGCCGCCCGGAGTCGCGAGCACGGCGGCGCTGAGCGATGTCGTAGACTCGGACGAGTCCGACCTCCCGCCCAGCGCGTACACGAGCGCCGTGGCCGCGACGGCGAAGTAGGCGAGCGCCGTACCGAGCTCCTTGACGCGACGACCCCACCGCTTCTTCGTGTCGGGGTCGTGCTCGAGGAACGCGTCGACCACCTGCCAGATCCCGAGCGCCGCCAGGCCCAGCACCATGACCCAGAGCACGACGACGCCGAACGGCACTCGCGCGATCTGCTGCATCGCTCCGCTCTGATCGGCCTGCCCGCCGCCCGCGCCCACGGCGACCGAGATCGCAATCGCGCCGATGATGAGGTGCACGACGCCGAGCACGGCGTACCCGGCCCTGGCGAGTGCGCGGAAGGCCCGCGAGTTCCTGGCGGTGCTCGCGGTGGACTTGAGGGCGTCAGAGCTCATGCCGAACACGCTAGTGACGTGGGCGCGCAGTCGTCGCCCCCTTGCGCCGGCTCCGGCGAGGACAGTATGACCCGTGACGGGTGCCGTCGGACATCCGTCGCCTGGGAAGCGTGCCGACACCGCGATCCACCGGCGGAATCCGGTACGGTAGAGAGTCGTCCGCACTGAGGGGGAGCGGCACTGAGAGCTGAATAGAGGAGGCCGGCGATGGACATCGACCTCAGCGTGCTCCGCATGATGGAGCGCGAGAAGGAGATCCCGTTCGACGAACTGGTGGAGATCATCGAGCAGGCGATCCTCATGGCCTACTTGAAGCACACCAACCCCGGCCAGCACGG
>DASUVU010000077.1:0-6691 GCA_036378815.1 Agromyces sp.
CGGCCATCCGCGCGCCGGGCCACATGATCCGTGCCACGCAGCCGACCATGGCGGTCCCGAATGCCGCGGCACCCATGGCCGGGGCCACGGCCGAGACCGCCATCCTGGGCGGCGGTGTTCCCACGCTGGCGGCGTCCACGCTCGAGGAATCCGAGGTCGGCGACGACACCGCCGCGCTGACCGCTTCGACCGACCGCCGCAGACGCCGCGGCTACTGGATCTTCGCCCTCGTCCTGCTGCTCACCGGGCTCGCGGCCGGAACGGGCTGGTACTTCGGCGTGGGACCCGGGGCCGTCGTCACCGTTCCCGACGTGTCGACGCTCCTGCCCGCAGACGCCCAGCAGGTACTCGAGGCCGAGGGTTTCCAGGTCGTCCCCGGCGAACGCAACGATCCGCTCGTGCCGCAGGGCCAGGTCTCGGGCACCGATCCCGCGGCCGGCGCGCAGGCGCAGCGCGGGTCCGCCGTCACCATGTTCGTCTCGCTCGGGCCGAGCCTCATCGCAATGCCCGACGTCATCGGCCAGGCCGAAGCCGACGCCCGTGCCGCCCTCGAGCAGTTCACGGTCGCGGAGCAGAACGCGCCGCAGTTCTCATCGGATGCCGCAGCGGGCACGGTCGTCGCCGTGCTGGGCGCCGACGGCAACGCGGTCGAGGCGGGCGCCGACTACCCCGAGCTGGGCAACCTCACGCTCGTCGTCTCCGTCGGCCCCATCCCAGCCGTCGAGGGCCTTCCCGTGGGCGACGCGCAGGTCGCGCTCGAGGATGCCGGCCTGGTGGTCGGGTTCGCCGACCCCGAGTTCCACGACGAGGTTCCCGTCGATCACGTGATCACGGCGACGTACACGACCGACCCGATGCATCCGGGCGATACGGTCGTGCTCACCGTTTCGAAGGGTCCCGACCTCGTCGCGGTGCCCAACGTCATCACCGGGCAGACCATCGCCCAGGCGCGCGAACAGCTCCAGGCGCTCGGCTTCGCGGTCGCGTCGAACGTGCCGCAGTTCCTCGAAGGCGCCGTGGTGGCATCCGTTCAGAGTCCCGCTGCCGGCGAGATGTTGAAGCGCGGCTCCGAGGTCACGGTGAACTTCCAGCCCTGACGTCGCGACCCGGGCGATCGCATTCGAGGGCACCTCGCCGAAACGGGTGCCCCGGGTCTCAGCGGGCGGCCAGCTCCTCGGCCACGAGGAAGGCGAGCTCGAGCGACTGCATGTGGTTCAGTCGCGGATCGCAGAGCGACTCGTAGCGCGTAGCGAGGG
Organism: Agromyces sp.; assembly: GCA_036378815.1. GTDB lineage: Bacteria > Actinomycetota > Actinomycetes > Actinomycetales > Microbacteriaceae > Agromyces. Next base: position 1,257 of record DASUVU010000077.1, read on the forward strand.
TCGCCTCGTCGATCTGCTCCGACCCGCCCAGGCACTCGGTGACGTCGTCGCCGGTGAGCTCGACATGGATGCCGCCGGGGTTCGTACCCGCAGCGCGGTGCGCCTCGAAGAAGCCCTTGACCTCGTCGACGACGTCGTCGAAGCGGCGGGTCTTGTAGCCCGTCGGCGTCGTGATGCCGTTGCCGTGCATGGGGTCGGTGACCCAGAGCGGATTCGCGTCGCTGCGCTTGATCGCCTCGAGGAGCGGTGGCAGCGCGTCGCGGATCGTGCCGGCGCCCATGCGCGTGATGAACGTCAGGCGGCCGGGCTCGCGGTCGGGATCGAGCTTGTCGACGAGGTCGAGCATGGTCTCGGGCGTGGTGGTCGGCCCGAGCTTCACGCCGATCGGGTTGCGAACCCGCGAGAGGAAGTCGACGTGCGCGGCGTCGAGGTCGCGCGTGCGCTCGCCGATCCAGATGAAGTGACCCGATGTGTCGTACGGCGTGCCCGTGCGCGAGTCGATGCGCGTCATGGCCCGCTCGTAGTCCATCAGCAGGCCCTCGTGACCGGTGTAGAACTCGGTGTACTTCAGGGCCTCGAAGTCGGCGCCGCAGGCGTGCATGAACTTGATGGCGCGATCGATCTCACGGGCGAGCGACTCGTACCTGATGTTCGCGGGGTTGGCCGCGAACCCCTGGTTCCACGAGTGCACCTGTCGCAGGTCGGCGAACCCGCCCTGCGTGAAGGCGCGGATGAGATTCAGCGTCGAGGCGGCCATGTGGTAGCCGCGAACCATCCGCGCGGGATCCGCCTGTCGCGATTCGGGTGTGAAGTCGTAGCCGTTCACGATGTCGCCCCGGTACGCGGGCAGGGTGACCTCGCCGCGGGTCTCGGTGTCGCTCGAGCGGGGCTTCGCGAACTGGCCCGCCATGCGACCCATCTTCACCACCGGCATCGAGGCGCCGTAGGTGAGGACGACGGCCATCTGCAGCACGGTCTTCACCCGATTGCGGATCTGGTCGGCCGTCGCACCGGCGAACGTCTCGGCGCAGTCGCCGCCCTGCAGCAGGAACGCCTCGCCGCGCGATGCCGACGCCAACCGGGTGCGCAGCATGTCGACCTCGCCGGCGAAGACGAGGGGCGGCAGGGTCGCGAGCTCGGCGGCTGCCGCGTGAGCGGCCTCTGGATCGGGCCAGACCGGCTGCTGCTTGATCGGCAGCGTGCGCCAATAGTCGAGGCCGTCGATCACGGAGGGATCTGGGAAGACGACGGGCTCGGCGAGCTGTACCACTGGACTGTCCTGAGGGTGCGGGCGCGATAGCGCGCCGGAACGGGAATGCGGCAACGCACGTCGCGCCGCCGCACCTTCGAGCCTACCGCGTCTGCGCAGCCCGTTGCTCCCTGACCGAGCTCGCGTAGACGTCGACGTACTCCTGCCCGCTGAGCGCACGAAGCTCGTACACGAGCTCATCCGTCACCGACCGCAGCACGAAACGGTCGCCCTCCATGCCATCGAACCGCGTGAAGTCGATGGGCTCGCCGATGATGATGCCGATACGGCGCACCTTGGGAAGTCGGGTGCCGATCGGCATCACCCTCTCGGTGCCGATCATCGCCACGGGGATGACGGGCACACCAGCCTCGAGCACCATGCGAGCCACGCCCGTGCGGCCCCGATACAGGCGCGCGTCGGGGCTGCGCGTGCCCTCGGGATAGATGCCGAGGATGCCGCCCTCGCGAAGCACGCGAAGACCGGTCTCGAGGGAGGCCTCGGATGCCTTCCCTCCGGAGCGGTCGATCGGCAGCTGGCCGGCCGCCTGGAAGAAGACTCGGGTCGCCCACCCTTTCAGGCCCTTGCCCGTGAAGTACTCGCTCTTGGCGAGGAACACGACGGGCCGGTCGACGACGAGCGGCAGGAAGATCGAATCGATGAAGGACAGGTGGTTGGAGGCGAGCACGACGGCACCGTCGCGCGGCACGTTCTCGAGCCCGACCACCCACGGACGGAAGATCGCGAGCAGGATGGGACCGACCACGATGTGCTTCATGATCCAGTAGAACACCGTTGCATCCCCTCTGGCGGGTCCGTCGACGACTCAGCCTAACGCCGCGAGGAACTCTGCGTCCTGTCTGTCACGGCGCCGCCCCTGCGCGTGACGTTCGCATCGGCCCGACAGGCCGCTGGAATGCTCACACGTGCTCGTCGACCCAGACACGGGCGAGGTCGGCGGCTCCGACCACGCCGGCGTCGTTCACGAGCTCGGCGATGACGAAGTCGGGCTCGGGGTGGTACCCGCGTGCAGGCAGGTGCTCGAGGTAGGCCTCACGGATCGGGCCGAGCAGCAGCTCGCCCGCCGCCGCGACACCGCCGCCGAACACGAACCGCTGGGGGTCGAGCACCGCCGACAGCGAGGCGGCCGCCTCGCCGAGCCAGTGCCCGAGCTGGTGGAGCGCGGCGAGGGCACCCGGATCGTTCGCCTCGATGAGCGCCGCGACCGCCTGGCCGTCGAGGGCGCCGCGCTCGGCGCGCGCGTTCGCCAGCGCGAGTCCGATGCCGCCCGCATCGGCGATCTCGTCGGCCATGCGCAGCAGGGCTCGTCCTGAGCCGTACTGCTCGAGGCATCCGCGTTGGCCGCAGCCGCAGGCGATGCCGTCGGGGACGATCCGCATGTGTCCGAGCTCGGCACCGGCGCCGAAGCCGCCGCGGAACAGGCGATCGCCGGCCACGATCGCGCCGCCGACGCCCGTGCCGATCGTCAGCATGACCATGTCGCTGACCATCCGGCCCGCGCCGAAGCGGAATTCGGCCCACCCCGCAGCATTCGCGTCGTTGTCGACGACGACCGTGGTGCCGATGCGGGCCTCGAGCTTCTCCCGGAACGGCTCGTTGCGCCAGCTGATGTTCGGCGCGTAGTAGACCGTGGACTGGGCGGCATCGATGAATCCGGCCGCGGCGACGCCGACCGCGGCGACGGGCCCATCGGCCGACAGCGACTCGATCATGGTCGCGACCGAGTCCTCGAGGAGCTGGGCATCGCCCGCCGGGGTCGGGACGCGATCGCTCCGGACGATCGCGCCGAACTCGTCGACGACCGCGCCGGCGATCTTCGTTCCACCGATGTCGATACCGATCGCGTGCACGGAATACTGCCTTTCGACGGGGTGGGGGCGGTCATCCGGGAGCCTCGTGGCCACGCGAGCACCGACTAGAGTGTAATGGACCCCAATGTCGAGGCTTCGCGTGCGCCCGCCCGCAGAACCTCCCCGGTGCCGAAGGAGCTACCGTGATCGAATTCGAGACTCCAGCCGTCGTGAAGCCCGACCCCGACGCCAATACGACCGACCTGCTCGTCCAGCGCCTCGCAGCCAGCCCCGACGCAGAGCTGTTCTCACTTCCCACGGCGGATGGCGGATGGTCGCCGGTCACGACACGCGAGTTCTACGACCAGGTCATCGCGCTCGCAAAGGGCCTCGTCGCCGCGGGCATCCAGCCGGGCGACAAGATCGGCCTCATGTCGAAGACGCGGTACGAGTGGACCCTCATCGACTTCGCCACGTGGTTCGCGGGCGCGGTGCTGGTCCCGGTCTACGAGACCAGCTCTCCTGCGCAGGTCAAGTGGAACCTCAGCGATTCCGAGGCGATCGCCATCGTCGTCGAGACGCCCGACCACTTCGCCCGCTTCGACGAGGTGCACCCCGAGCTTCCCGCGATCCGCAACGTGTGGCAGATCGACCTCGGCGATCTCGACAAGCTCGTGGCGGCGGGAACCGGCGTCACCGACGAGGAGATCGAGCGCCGTCGCAACCTCGCCGTGGGCTCCGACATCGCGACGCTCATCTACACGTCGGGCTCCACCGGCAAGCCCAAGGGCTGCGTGCTCACGCACTCGAACTTCGTCGAGCTCTCCCGCAACGCCGCGGTCGCGCTCGACGAGGTTCTCGTCGACCCCGACGGCGCGTCGACGCTGCTGTTCATCACGACCGCGCACGTGTTCGCGCGATTCATCGCGGTGCTGTGCGTGCACGCGGGCGTCAGGGTCGGCCATCAGCCCGACACGAAGCAGCTGCTCCCCTCGCTCGCGAGCTTCAAGCCGACCTTCCTCCTGGCGGTTCCGCGCGTGTTCGAGAAGGTGTACAACGTCTCGGAGCAGAAGGCGGAGGCCGGCGGCAAGGGCAAGATCTTCCGCGCCGCCGCCGACACCGCCGTCGCCTACTCCATGGCGAAGGAGTCCGGCAAGGTGCCGTTCGGGCTCAGGGTGAAGTTCACCCTGTTCGACCGTCTCGTCTACGGCAAGCTCCGGGCGGCGATGGGCGGCAAGGTGAAGTACGCGGTCTCGGGCTCGGCACCGCTCGGCCCTCGCCTCGGCCACTTCTACCACGCGCTCGGCATCACCATCCTCGAGGGCTACGGGCTCACCGAGACCACGGCGCCGGCGACCGTGAACCTCGTGCACAAGTCGAAGATCGGCACGGTCGGACCGGCCCTCCCCGGGGTCGGCGTGCGCATCGCCGACGACGGCGAGATCCTCGTGAAGGGCATCGACGTCTTCAAGGAGTACTGGAAGAACCCCCAGGCCACGGCCGACGCGTTCGACGGCGAGTGGTTGAAGACCGGCGATATCGGCTCGTTCGACAGCGACGGTTTCCTCACGATCACGGGCCGCAAGAAGGAGATCATCGTCACGGCGGGCGGCAAGAACGTCTCACCCGCCGCGCTGGAGGATCCGATCCGCGCCAACCCGCTCGTCGGGCAGGTGGTCGCCGTCGGCGACAAGAAGCCGTTCATCTCGGCGCTCGTGACGCTCGACCCCGAGATGCTCCCGGTCTGGCTGAACAACAACGACGAGGACGCGGGCATGAGCCTCGAGGAGGCCACGAACAACGCGGCCGTCCTCGCCGAGGTGCAGCGGGCGATCGACGCGGCGAACGAGCACGTGTCTCGTGCCGAGTCCATCCGCAAGTTCACGATCCTGCCGACCGAGCTCACCGAGGCGAGCGGCCACCTCACGCCGAAGCTCAGCATCAAGCGCAACGTGATCCTCGAGGACTTCTCCATCGAGATCGAGACGATGTACTCGGGCGCTCCCGCCACCGAGGGGCACTCGATCGTGCACTGAGCGTCCCCACGTCGACGAGCGAGGGCCCCGCGGATGCCGCGGGGCCCTTCATCGTGGGAACGATCAGTGCACGATCGAGTGGCCCTCGGTGGCCGGGGCTCCCGAGTACATCGCCTCGATCTGACCGGAGAAGTCCTCGAGGATGACGTTGCGCTTGATGCTCATCTTCGGCGTGAGGTGACCGCTCGCCTCGGTCCACTCATCGGGGAGGATCGTGAACTTTCGGATCGACTCCGCCCGCGACACGTTCGCGTTCGCCGCGTCGATCGCCCGCTGCACCTCCGCGCGCACTGCGGCGTTCTGCGCAGCATCCTTCAATGACATGTCGGTCGGCAGTTT
>DASUVU010000078.1:0-10090 GCA_036378815.1 Agromyces sp.
AACCCCCGGCGCACGATCCCGATCGCGACGGCCATCGCCATGGTGGTCGTCGGCGTCGGCTATCTCGCCCTGCAGTTCGTCACCGTCGCGGTGCTCGGCGACCGGGCGGGCGAGAGCCAGGTGCCGCTGCTCGACCTCGTCGAGACGACCGCGCCCGGTGTCGGGTCGGTGCTGGTCGCGATCGTCGCGGCGATCGTGACGGTCGGCGTGGTCAACGCCTACCTGCCGGCGTTCGGCAAGCTCGGCGCCGCGCTCGGCCGCGACGGCGACCTGCCCAGGTTCTTCGCCAAAGGCGCGGCCGACGGCGCGATCCCCCGTCGTGCGCTCGCCCTGACCGGTGTGCTCATCGTCGTCTACTTCGGCCTCATGCTGCTGAACGGGCTCGACCTCACGGGCTTCATCCTGATCCACACGAGCAACATGGTCGCCATCTACGCGGCGGGCATGCTCGCGGCCACACTGCTGCTCGAGCGCTGGTCGTTCGGGTGGTGGCTCGCCGTCGTCGCGACCGTCATGACCGCGGGGCTGCTCGTGCTCGCGTGGGCGAACCTGGTGGTTCCCCTCGTGCTCGCCGCAGCGGCGGTGACCGTGACGGTGGTGCGTCGACTGCGCGGTCGCGGTGGGCCGGATGCCGCGCCATCACCAGCGGCGGCAGACGAGGTCGCCGCGCCATACGAGGTCGCCGCGCCGTCGGAGTTCGTCGCCTCGGGCATCGCCGCCGACCTGCGACCCGAGGCCGACACCCAGCACCACCCGAAGGAGACCGAGTGACCGAGTATCGCGCCCACTTCGATGCCGACATCGACTTCGTCAACGGGGGAGGGTTGCGGGCAGAGGCGTTCCGGCTCGACCTGCCGTCGGCCGACCTCACCGAGGCGCAGATCGGCGAGCTGTTCGTGCGTCACCTGGGCCTGGCCATGGTCGGCCGCGTCGAGCTCTCAAACCTCGCGATCGTCGAGGAGCCGCACAAGGGCTCGCGCGGCGTCGCAGCGCCCTCAGCCGACGCCGCGGCATCCGCTGCACCGACCGTGACACGGGGCGAGATCGTCGACCTCAGCCACACGGTGCGGGCGGGGCTCGTGACGTATCCGGGTATCCCGGCTCCGACGATCGCGCCGCACCTCACGCGCGAGGCATCGCGCGAGCACTATGCGCCGGGCACCGAGTTCGCGATCGACCTCATCACGATGGCGGGTAACACGGGCACCTACCTCGACAGCCCGTACCACCGCTACGCCGACGGCGGCGATCTCGCGAGCCTCGACCTGGCGACGCTCGTCGGCGTTCCGGCCGAGGTGTTCCGGTTCACGGATGCCACGAGCCGCGGCATCCCCGTAGCGGCCCTCCTCGACCGTGAACTGGCCGGCACCGCGGTGCTGCTGCACACCGGCTGGAGCCGGCACTTCGGCACCCCCGAGTACGCACACGGTGCGCCGTTCCTCACCGAGGATGGGGCGCAGCACCTCGTCGACGCCGGCGTCGCGATCGTCGGCATCGACTCGCTCAACATCGACGACACCGAGTCGGGCGGCACCCGACCGGCGCACTCGTTGCTCCTCGCCGCGGGCATCCACGTCGTGGAGCACCTCACTGCGCTCGACCGCGTGCCCGTGCGCGGAGCCCGCTTCACCGCCGTGCCGCCGAAGGTCGAGGGGTTCGGCACGTTCCCGGTGCGGGCGTTCGCCGAGCTTCCGGTCGCCTAGTGCCCGGTCGTCGTCTCCTCCCAACGACGTGCGCCGGTGCCAGTGGCGCCCAGCACGTCGTCGGGGTTGTTCAGGCGGCAGGTCCTGAGGCTGAGGCATCCGCACCCGATGCAGCCGTCGAGGTCGTTGCGCAGGTGCTCGAGGTCGGCGATGCGGGCGTCGAGCGCGGCACGCCAGCGGCGCGACAGCGTCCCCCAGTCGGCCTTCGTGGGCGTGCGTCCCGCGGGAAGCGATGCGAGCGCCTCACGGACCTCGGCGAGCGGGATGCCGACCCGCTGCGCCACTCGAATGAACGTGACCCGGCGCAGGGCGTCGCGCCGGTAGCGTCGCTGGTTGCGGTCGTCGCGCTCGGGGGTGATGAGTCCCTTGCGTTCGTAGAAGTGCAGCGCCGACACCGACACGCCGCTGCGGGTGGCGAGTTCGCCCACGGTGAGCATGACGTGTCCGGCGGCTTCGAGCTGTGGCATCCGACCATGATGGCTGGAAAGGGAGTTGACCTCAACCAAGGTTGAGGTCATACGTTGAAGCGCATGACTGTTGAGACGACAAGCGAGACCGGCGGGATCCCGGTCGCTCGAGAGACTCTGCTCGGGCCGAGCTACCGCTGGGTCAGCATCGGCATGTTCGCCCTCGTGTTCCTCGCCGCTTTCGAGTCGATGGCCGTGACCGCGATCATGCCGGCCGTCGCCGCCGACCTCGACGGACGGGCACTGTACGCGCTCGCGTTCGCAGGTCCGCTCGCCGTGAGCGTCATCGGAATGATCGTCGCGGGCAACGCCGCCGACCGCGGTGGTCCTCGCCTCGCCCTGTACACGTCGGTCGCCCTGTTCGTCGTCGGACTCGTCATCGCGGGCACCGCGGTCGACATGTGGCAGCTCGTCGCCGGTCGCCTCGTGCACGGGCTCGGCGGCGGTGGCCTCACCGTCGCGCTCTACGTGATCGTCGCGAGGATCATCCCGCCGGGCCTGCACGCCGGAATGTTCGCCGGGTTCGCGGCCGCGTGGGTGGTGCCGTCGCTGGTCGGACCGTTCGTCGCAGGGCTCGTCGCCGACACCGTCGGGTGGCCGTGGGTGTTCCTCGGCGTCGTCGCGCTCGTCGTGCCGGCACTGCTCATGGTCGTCCCAAGCCTCCGCGGGATGCGGAGCGGCACGAACGGCGAGCGACCGCCGTGGAGCGTCTCGCGCATCGCGTGGGCGACCCTCGCCGGCGTGGCGGTGCTCGTGCTCAACCTCTCGACCGGGGTCGATGGGTGGGCCGCCTGGGCGCTTCCGATCGCCTCGATCGCCGTCATCGCGATCGCCGTGCGGCCGATGGTGCCGCGGGGCACGCTGCGCGCGGTTCGCGGGCTGCCGGCGAGCGTGCTCACGCGCGGGGCACTCGCGGGTTCGTTCTTCGGCACGCAGGTGTACCTGCCGCTGTTGCTGACCGGCGAACCCTACGCGCTCAGCACCGCCATGGCCGGTCTCGTGCTCACGCTCGGCGGCGTCTCGTGGGCGATCGCCTCACAGGTGCAGGGGCGCAACCCTGTGCGGCTGAGCAACGAGCTCGCGCTGCGCATCGGCCTCGGCCTGCTCGGAACCGCGATCACGGTGTCGCTCGTCGCGACTCTGCTGCAGCTGCCGCCGTTCGTGTTCATGCTGGGGTGGGCGATCGCCGGCGGCGGCATGGGCCTCATGTACCCACGCACGACGGTGATGGGACTCCAGTCGTCGACCGAGGAGAACCAGGGGTTCATCAGCTCGGCGATGACGGTCTCGGATGCGCTCGGTGCCGCCGTCGCGATCGCGCTCACGGCCATCGTCTACGCGCTGCTGCTGCCGAGCGGTGCGGTGCTCGCCGTGGCCGGCGCCATCGCGGTCGCGCTGGGCGTCTGGGTGATCGCGCTCGCCGCGGGCCTGCGGGCGCACGCCGAGCCGCCGACGCCGACGCCGACGCCGACGCCGGCGCCCGCGGCGGTGTGACGGTGCGGGCGGTCGTCGCGGCCCGGCCGGGCGCACCCGACGTGTTGTCGATCACGACCCTGCCCGATCTCGTGCCGTCGTCGGGCCAGGTGCGGGTGTCGGTCGAGTTCGCCGCGATCACGTTCCGCGACACGATGCTCCGCAGCGGCCGAGCGGATGCCTCGACGCAGTTCCCGCTCGTCCCCGGTAACGGCGTCGGCGGCACCGTCGACGAGGTCGGTCCCGACGTGGATCCGGCATGGCTCGGCACGACGGTCGTCACCGCGACCGGCGGCACGGGCGGATACGCGAGCTCGGCGCTCGCGCACCTCGAGGATCTCCACCGCGTCCCTGCCGGGCTGGGGGTACGAGACGCGACCGCGCTGCTGGCCGACGGGCGCACGGCGGTGGGGCTTGCTGATGCCGCGGCCATACGCGCGGGCGACCGGGTGGTGGTGTCGGCGGCGGCCGGCGGCGTGGGCAGCCTGCTCGTGCAGCTCGCCGCTCGCCACGCGGCATCCGTCATCGCCCTCGCGGGTGGAGCGCCCAAGCTGCGCCTGGCCCGGGAGCTCGGCGCCGCGCAGGTCGTGGACTATCGTGAGCGCGATTGGCTCGAGCAGCTCGATGCCATTGCGCCCGACGGCGTCGACGTCGTGTTCGACGGCGTCGGCGGCGACCTCACCCCAGCGCTCGCCTCGCGCACCCGCTCGCGAGGCCGGTATCTGCCGCACGGCGCGGCCAGCGGCACATGGGGACCGCTCGACGAGCACGCACTCGCCGCCCGGGGCATCACCGTGATCCCGCTCGCCGCGATCGGACGCAGCGCCGCCGAGCTCTTCGGGCTCGTGGAGCGTGCACTGGCGTTCGCCGCGCGTGGCGACATCCGCGCGGTCGTCGGCCAGGTCTTCCCCCTCGATCAGGCTCGCTCGGCCCACGCCGCGATCGAGGCACGCACGACGATCGGCAAGACACTGCTCGTGCCCTGATCGACACGCCCACGCCGCTGCGCGCTGTGGTGGCATCCGCCGCTCTCGTGCGTGAGGATGGGGGAATGATCGCACCGGCGTACTCACTCAGGGACGGCAATTCGATTCCGGCGATCGGACTCGGCACCTACGGCCTGAACGAGCAGAGCGGCATCGAGGCGATCGTGTCGGGCATCGCCGACGGGTACCGGCTGATCGACACCGCCTACAACTACGGCAACGAGGACGTCGTCGGCGAGGCGATCCGGCGCACCGATGTCGACCGCAGCGACCTCGTGGTCACGACGAAGCTGCCCGGGCGTCATCACGGTTACGACGAGACGCTCGCGAGCCTCGAGGAGTCCCGCAAGCGACTCGACCTCGACTGGATCGACCTCTACCTCATCCACTGGCCGCTGCCGCGCATCGACAAGTACGTCGACTCGTGGCGTGCGATGATCCGGTTGCGTGAGAAGGGCCTCGTGCGTTCGATCGGCGTCTCGAACTTCACGGCCGACATGCTCGATCGGCTCGAGCGCGAGACGAGCGTCGTGCCCGTGGTCAACCAGGTCGAGCTGCATCCGTACTTCCCCCAGGCGGAGCTGCGCGCCTATCACGACGAGCACGGCATCCGCACCGAGAGCTGGAGCCCCCTCGCCAAGCGAATGCGCGCCCAGCTGATGGAGGAGCCCGTGATCGCCGAGATCGCTGCGGTGCACGGGGTGTCGCACGCGCAGGTCGTGCTGCGCTGGCACGTCGAGCTCGAGGCCGTGCCGATTCCGAAGTCGGCGGATGCCACGCGCCGACGTGAGAACATCGACATCTTCTCGTTCAGCCTCTCCGACGACGAGGTCGAGGCCATCTCGGCGCTCGAACGCGGCCGGCTCTGGGGCGGCGACCCCGAGACGAACGAGGAATTCTAGGGGTCGGATGCCGCATCCGCCGGTCGTCGATCGACGACGTCGCCGGTGCTGTCACCGGTCGGGGCTAGGCTCGACCGGGTGAGCGAAACGACCGGGCCGACGGGCGAGTCTGCGCCAGCGGGGGAGCCGGCGGCGACCACGTCGGAGCACTCGGTCATCCCGATGGCCGAGGGGGCCGCATCGGTCGAGGCATCCGCTCACGCATCCCACGCCGTCAGTGCCAGGGGGCCGCTGTCGCCGCCCTACCGTTGGCTGTCGATCGGCATGTACTCGATCATCTTCCTCGCCGCGTTCGAGGCGATGGCGGTCACGACGATCATGCCCCTCGTCGCGACCGACCTCGATGGCCTCTCGCTGTTCGCCCTCGCGTTCGCCGTGCCGCTCGCCGCCGGCATCATCGGCATGGTCATCGCCGGCAATTGGACCGACCGGGCCGGCCCGCTGCCGTCGCTGATCACGTCGGCGGTGATCTTCGTGATCGGCCTGCTCATCGCGGGCACGGCCACCGACATGGGCGTGTTCATCATCGGCCGGTTCCTGCACGGGCTCTCGGGCGCAGCGGTGATCGTGCCGCTCTATGTGATCGTGGCTCGCATCTACCCTGAGGCGCTGCGGGCGAGGGTGTTCGCCGGGTTCGCGGCCGCCTGGGTCATCCCGTCGATCGTGGGCCCTGCCCTCGCCGGGGCGATCGCCGAGGCGCTGAGCTGGCACTGGGTGTTCCTCGGCGTGATCGCGCTGCTGGTTCCCGCCGCCGCCATGATGCTGGTGCCGCTCATGCGGGTGCACGACCAGGTCCAGGGCGACCCGCAGGTGCGATGGAGTCTCGGCCGGGTCGGCTGGGCGGTGCTCGCCGCGGGCGCGGCGCTCGGCCTCTCGCTGTCGAAGGAGCTGAACGACCCGTGGCGGTGGGTCGTGGCGGCCGGGGCGATCGCGCTCGTGGTCGTCGCCGCGCGCCCGCTGATGCCGACCGGAACGCTGCGCGCCGCCCGCGGCATGCCCGCCACGGTGCTGCTGCGGCTCATCGTTGCGGGGGCGTTCTTCGGCGCCGAGATCTACCTGCCCTACCTGTTCATCGAGAACTACGACTTCACGCCCAGCCTCGCGGGCGTGGTGCTCACCGGTGCGGGGGTGTCGTGGGCGGTCGCGTCGTGGCTGCAGGGGCGGCTCGGCGATCGCGTCTCCGACACGCAGGCGGTGCAGATCGGTGCTGCGGTGCTCGCGGCATCCCTCGTCACGGTGCTGCTCGTCGCCGCGTTCACGCTGACGCCGTGGGTCGCCTTCGTCGCATGGACGCTTGCGGGTGCCGGCATGGGGTTCATGTACCCGCGGTTCTCGGTCGCGGTGCTGAAGCTCTCGCCGGTGTCGGCGCAGGGGTTCAACAGCGCGGCGCTGACGATCGGCGAGTCGCTGGGGGCATCCGTCGCCCTCGCCATCACCGCGATCGCGGCGAGCGCGATCGCCGGGGGCGCTTTCACTGCCGAATTCGCGGTGACCGTGGTGATCGCGTTCGTCGCCGTGGCGCTCGCCGGGCGCGTGCGGCCGCGCGGCTGAGCGCCACCGCGGATCGTCCTACGATGTGGACGCGCCGGCCGACCAGGCGGGGAGCTGTTGGAGCGTCCAGCGGTTGCCGTCGGGGTCGCGCAGCGTGATGAACCGGCCCCACGCCTGCTCGTCGACTCCCTCGGCTTCGACGCCCTTCGCGCGCAGCTCGGCGAGCGCGGCGTCGGCGTCGGGGATCACGACCTGGATGACGTCGAGCGTGCCGGGTGCGAGGGTGGCGCCGAGCCCCTCGCCGATCGCGATCGAGCACGCGGAACCGGGCGGGGTGAGTTGCACGAAGCGCAAGTCATCGCTGACGCGCTGGTCGTGGTCGGCGTTGAAGCCGAGCTTCTCGACGTAGAACTCCTTCGCGCGGTCGACGTCGCTGACGGGCACGTGGATGAGCTCGATCTTCCAGTCCATGGGTCTGCTCCTCGGTGGGGTGTGGTCACGATCCGCTTCATCGAATCGCCGTGACGCCAGTCTGGCAAGGTATCCGGTCAGTTCTCGTCCGCATTGGAAGACGACGACGGGGCCTGCGAGGATGGGCGCATGGCGCTGCACATCACCGGAGATCCCGCTGCCGACGAACTGCTGAGCACCGACGCGTTCGCGCTGCTCACGGGCATGCTGCTCGACCAGCAGGTGCCCATGGAGACCGCCTTCGCCGGCCCCGAGAAGATCCGCGAGCGACTCGGCTCGATCGATCCGGCGACGATCGCGGCCCAGGATCCCGAGGCGTTCGTCGAGGTGTTCAAGCAGCGGCCGTCGGTGCACCGCTTCCCCGGCTCGATGGCCGCGCGGGTCCAGGCGCTCGCCGCGGCGGTGCGCGACGACTGGGGCGGCGAGGCATCCGCCATCTGGACCCAGGGCGACCCCGACGGCGCCGAGGTGCTGCGCCGGCTGCAGGCACTGCCCGGATTCGGCGAGCAGAAGGCCAAGATCTTCCTCGCGCTGCTCGGCAAGCAGTGCGGACTCGAGGCGTCCGGATGGCGCGAGGCCGCCGGCCACTACGGGGTCGACGGCTCGTTCGCGTCGGTCGCCGACATCGTCGACCCCGAGTCGCTCGCCAAGGTGCGGGCAACCAAGCAGGCCGCGAAGGCGGCGGCGAAGGCGCCGAAGGGCTGAGCGCTCCTCGCCGCGCGCGAGTTGTCTTCTCCCCGGCGATCCTGGTGCCGAAGTGCCGGAGTGCCGAGGTGCTGGAGTGCCGGAGTGCCGGAGTGCCGGAGTGCGGGGGTGCCGAAGTGCCGGAGTGCCGGAGTGCCGAAGTGCCGAGGTGCCAAGTGCGGAGGGTGCGGGGGTGCCGAAGTGCCGAAGTGCCGAAGTGCCGGGGTGCCGAGGTGCCGACGTGCCGGAGTGCCGAAGTGCCGAGGTGCCGAGGTGCCGGAGTGCCGGAGTGCCGAAGTGCCGAAGTGCCGAAGTGCCGAGCGCGCGCAGAGCAGAACCTTCAGCCGACGAGGAACTCCGCGATCGCGAGCGCCATCGTGCGCGGCTCCCAGCGGTGCTCGGCCGCGGGGACCGTGCGTGACTGGGCATTCGGCATCGAGGCGACGACGGATGCCGCAGCCGACGTCATGATCGGCAGCGTCTCTTCGCCGACCAGGGCGAGCGTCGGCGCCTCGATGCCGTGCCAGAGGTCGGCACGCGGGGCGCTCTGCGTCCAGGCGAGCGACTCGGCGTCGGGCTCGAGGCTCGGCGCGATCTCGACCATGGTCGCCCAGGCCGGGCTCTGCTTCGCACCGTCGAGCCACTCGCGCGGCATGTCCCGCATGTAGTACTCGACCGCACCCTCGCGGTCGCCCGCCGCGATGCGCTCGCGCAGGACCTGGTAGTACTCGGCGCCCCCGGTGCCGCCCTCCTCATCGAGTGGGACCTCGAAGAACACGAGCCTCGACACCGGCAGCCCGGCGGCCGCAGCGGCCAGGGCGATCGAGCCGCCCGACGAATTGCCGAAGAGGGCGACCGCGTCATCCGCCCCCTCGGTGAGGTCGGCGGTGAGCGCGCGCAGGTCGTCGATGGTCTGGGCGAGGGTGATGGGGGCATCCGCTGGGCTCTCTCCGCGCCCGCGCCGGTCGTAGTTGACGACGGTGAACCCGTGGCCGGCGAGCAGTGACGCCATCTCGCGCGTCGCCGGGTCGAACCCGCGGAACTGCATCGCCCCGCCGATGAGGATCACCGGCGGACCCGAGCCCTCGCGATCGAACGCGATGCGTGTGCCGTCGGCGGATGTCACGTACTCGGTCATGGAGCTCCCTTGCCCGTTCGCTCGCCACATTAGCGACGGCGAGCGGCGTCCTCCACAGTGCGTCGGCGCCGACGCGCGAGCCGCAGCCCTGGAATGTCGGTGGGTGGTGGCAACATGAACGGCACAACACCATATGTAGGGGTGGCGGCATCCATTCGCCCCAAGGTGTCGAACTGCACTCATGGAAGGCACAGGGCGACACGCCGGGGCGTCCCTCCACAGGAAGAAATTCCTGAACCCGCAGGGCTGTGGATAACACGGGTGTGATTCGCGAGAATCCGCGGGTCGAGAGACATCCGGGTTGGGGATGAACGGTGGATAACGCGGTGGAAAACTACATTGATGTAACTACATCATGTTGTGGCAGTTCAGTTCCGTAGCCACTAGATGTAGTATTGAAGAACGGTATTCAGCAGTACGGGGGCAGCTCCTCCGGGAGCTCGAGAGAACGAAGAGAACGAGGGGAAAAATGACGGTCACGGTCTACACCAAGCCTTCTTGCGTCCAGTGCAATGCGACGTATCGCGCTCTCGACAGCAAGGGCATCGAGTACGAGGTGCTCGACCTCTCGGTCGACGAGAACGCCCTCGCGCAGGTCAAGGAGCTCGGTTACCTGCAGGCCCCGGTCGTCATCACCGACGAAGACCACTGGTCGGGCTTCCGTCCCGACAAGATCGACGAGCTCGCTTCGCGGCTCGCCTGAGCTCATGGCAACCGCCTTCGCACAGCGAGACGCGGTTGCCGGGCGGGCGGCCACGGGGCCGCTTCTCGTCTA